>JAOZQE010000164.1 GCA_029932385.1 bacterium
TTTCTCCTGAAAAGATCTATGGCAATATTTTCTTGATAATTTCATTTTCAAGATTCTTGTTATAAACCGTGTAGCTGCCATATTTATCAACCATGACACTGTAGTCCGGGGTGATGAAAGCGGTGGTGTTTACCTGCTCTAAAATTACCGGGCCTTCAAGCTTGTTTCCGAACTCAAGTTTCAGGGCGTCAAAAACCGGAATCTCCTTGAAAATATTTTCACCGGGGATGAAGGCTTGACGATATTTCTTAAAGGCTTTGTCCGGGTTTTCTCCAGCATAGTCACGCAGGCTGAAGGTCGGTTTTTCGGTTTTGCCGATACAGATCAGGCGCAGGTTAATGAGCTCAACCGGGGTTTTCTCATCTTTTAATGAATAGCCGTAGAGACGATTGTGGATTGGATGAAAAGTTTCGCCGATTTTATCCCAATTGCAATCTTTGATGTCAGCTGCCGGGATTTCGACTTTTACTTCGTGATATTGTCCCATATAGCGAAGATCAAGGGAGTAAATTGTGCTGATCTTATCTTCGCTGATACCTTCGCTGATTAAAACCCGGCGGCCTTCGTTTTCCATCTCGGCAAAATGTTTCAGGAACTGTTTTTTGTCGGCCTGATTGAGCCGCGTAATATAACTTTTGACATAGTCATGTTTTAAATCCGACATCAGCATGCCGGCGGCACAGAAGATAGAGGATTCACGCGGGATAATCATCAGCGGGATTTCAAGCTCGGCAGCGATCATGCAGGAGTGGTTGGGCCCAGCACCGCCGGCGACTACCATCGGGAAATCGCGCGGGTCGGAACCCTCTTTGACCGCGACTTCGCGGACTGCCGCCGCCATATTGACATTGATGATGTTATACATGCCCGCCGCAGCGGTTGCGAGATCGTAATTTAAGGGTTTGGCGATTTTCTCGGCAATCGCTTTTTCTGCCTTGGCTTTATCGAGTTTGATTCGGCCTCCGGCAAAATAGCCGGGTTCGAGATAGCCCAACACGAGATCGGCATCGGTGCAGGTTGGTTGGGTGCCGCCGAGGTCATAACAGACCGGGCCCGGTTTGGAACCCGCACTCTGCGGCCCCATGCGTAAAAGGCCGCTTTCATCGATCCAGCCGATACTGCCGCCGCCGGCGCCGATCGTAACCACATTGAGCATCGGCAGGGCGCAGCGCAGACGGTTGATTTCGCCCACGGTTGTCATTGACGGTTTTTTATCCTTGATAACCGCGGCATCAAAGCTGGTGCCGCCCATATCAACTGTGATGCAGTCTTTGTAACCTTGAGCTCCGACATAAAGAACACCGGCGACAGGTCCTCCGGCCGGGCCGGAGAGCAGGGTCGAGGCCGCTTTGTCGATCGCGTGTTGCGGGGTGACAACGCCGCCGTTGGAGGTCATGATCAATAAAATCCCGGAAAACTCTTCGGCTTCAAGTTTCTTGACCAGGGAATCAAGGTATCTTTTCAGAATCGGACCGATATAAGAGTTTAAGGCGGTGGTGCTGACCCGATCGTAGAAACGGATTGAGGGCAAAAGCGAAGATGAGATGCTGGTGTAGCAGTCGGGAAGTTCTTCCTTTAGGAGTTTGGCCACCGCTTCTTCGTGGGAGTGGTTGGCGAAGGAGTTCATAAAACAGACGGCTACCGCTTCGACATTTTCATCTTTCAAAGTCGCGATCTGTTGTTTGGCATCTTCTATGTCAAGCGGTGTAACAATGTCGCCCTGGGCATCTATACGTTCTTTGACCGGCAACCTCAAATAGCGTTCAACCACCGGCTGAGCATTTTCATAGCGGTTATTGTACTGCTCTTCGCGAATACCCCGGCGCATCTCCAGCGCGTCGCGCACGCCGGAGGTGGTTAAAAGGCCGGTTTTAACTCCGGAGTAGGTTAGGGTGGCGTTTGTGGTTACGGTCGTGCCGTGGACGATGGTTGTAACCTGTGTTAAGAAATCCTTAACTGTAAGCTCACGTTTTTCCGCCATCTCGCCGATCCCTTTAAGGGTCGCGATTGAGGGATCATCCGGGGTTGAGAGCACCTTGTAAATCTCGGTTTCGCCCTGTTCACCGGTAAGCAAAAAGTCGGTAAAGGTTCCACCGACATCAATGCCGATTTTATATTTCATTAATTTACACCCTTCTCAAAAAATATTCGGTTCCTTAAATTCCCCGTAGACATCTTTGAAAATTCCGGCCATCTCTTCGACGGTGGCGTAACTTGAACAGCAGTCGACCAAAGCCGGCATGACGTTGCCGCCATCTTTGACGGTTTTTTCGAGCGTTTTCAGGTTGCGACTGACATCGCTGTTGCTACGCGTCCGTTTCAGTTCTTTTAAGCCCGCGATTTTAACTGCGGCCATCTCTTCATCGTACTCATGGAGCTCAACTTTACTGTCATCTTCATCCATGACATACTTATTCACGCCGACCTTGATGCGTTCGCCACTTTCAAGATCTTTTTGGAACTCGTACTCCTGTTGGGCGATTTTGCGCTGGACATAGCCATCGGAGACCGCTTTTAACATGCCACCGTAATTGTCAATCTCGGCCATCTCTTTTTCGATCAGACTTTCCATCTCTTTGGTGATACTCTCCATGAAATAGGAGCCCGCGAGTGGGTCAACCGTATCCCTTAAACCGACTTCATCCATCAGCATCTGCAGGTTTCTTAATGAAATCAGAGCCGATTGCGGTGTCGGGATTGTGAAAGCTTCATCGTAGGAACATAACGCGGTGGTTTGAGCCCCGCCTAATGCCGCTGCCAGGCCGTAGTAGGCGCCGCGAACGATATTGTTTAATGGTTGCTGTTTGGTCAGCCCCGAGCCGCCGCCACCGAATAGACCGCGAAAAAAGAGAACTTTTTTATCCTTTTTTCCGGCACCGTAACGCTCGCTAAGGTTTCTGGCCCACATCTTCTTTGCGGCCCGGAATTTGGCGATGGTCTCCCAGAGGTTTCCGTAGATATTTATATTGAAAGAGAAGCGGCCGACAAAGTCATCAATCTCAAGGCCGCGTTCTAAAACTTCATCAATGTAGGCGTTGGCAATCTGGATGGCGTAGGCGATCTCCTGAGCTGGAGTCGCTCCGGATTCGCGGATATGGTAGCCGCAGATACTTACCGGGTTACATCGGGGAAGCTCTTTTACCGAATACTCAATCGTGTCACCGATAAGTTTAACCCCGGCTTTAGCCGGATAGATCCAGGCGCCGCGACCGATGATCTCTTTTAAGATGTCATTTTGCGGGGTCGCGCTGATCTCAGTTTTCTTGTAGCCATGTTTTTGGGCAACCGCCTGATACATCGCTAGCATGATTGAGGCGACCGCATTAATGGTTAAGCCGGTGCCGATCTTATCCAGCGCTATATCTTTAAAAGCGAGCTCAAAATCCTTAAGTGAATCGACTGCCATTCCGACCCGACCGACCTCGCCTTCAGCCATGGGGTTGTCGGAATCGAGTCCCATCTGGCTCGGGAGGTCAAAGGCGACATTCAAACCGTTTTGGCCATTTTCGATTAGAAGTTTGAAACGCTCGTTACTCTGTTCCGGCGTGCCGAAGCCGGAATATTGACGCATCGTCCAGGGACGGCTGCGGTAACCCTGAGGATGAATGCCGCGCGTAAACGGATATTCGCCGGGGTCGTTTAAATCGCGATCGTAACTGAAACCGCAAC
>JAOZQE010000053.1 GCA_029932385.1 bacterium
TATATATTTTTGCTTCTTTATTCATTGTAATCAAAAACCTGATAGCCGCTCTTTTGGGGCTGTTCATCGCGTTTGGTGATTAATCTAAGGTCCACTAATTTCACTAATTTACACTAATTAAAACCCTTGGTAGAGATGGTCGGAGTTAGAAAACGAAGCGTTTCCACTCTAACGAAGAGGAGCCAAAATTTATGAGAACGCCTACTTTAAGGCGAGATGCTTTCAGGTAATTAAGAATTTGAGCTGTAGCATTCGGAGACAGTTGATCTAGAGCCTTCAATTCTACAATGATATTATTATAGCAGACAATGTCAGCATAATACTCTTTCGCCAACCGTTGACCTTTATAGAACAGAATCAATTGTTTCTGAGGAATAAACGGAATATTTCTACTCTGTAACTCCAACTGGAAAGCCTCCTGATAAACCGCCTCCAGAAACCCACACCCCAACTCCTTATGCACCTCAAAAGCTGCACCAACTATTGCATAGACCTCATCTTTATAAATCAAGTCACTCATAAAAATTCGTGTTAATTCGTGAAATTCGTGGACACTTCCAACTATCTATTATTCATTGTAATCAAAAACCTGATAGCCGCTCTTTTTGACCAGTTCATCGCGCTGGGCGATTTCCATATCTGCTCGGATCATCTCGGCGACCAACTCGGCAAAGCCGGTTTTTGCTTCCCAGCCGAGTTTCTGTTTCGCTTTGGTTGGATCACCCAGCAGGGTTTCAACTTCGGCCGGTCGGAAATACCTTGAATCGACCCGGATTATGACATCGCCGATATTCAACGATGATGATTTACGGCTCACGGATTCAACGATGCCGATTTCATCAATCTCTTTACCTTCCCAACGCAGAGTGATGCCGAGTTCATTGGCGGCGGCATTGACGAAATCGCGGACTGAATATTGTTTACCGGTGGCGATGACGAAATCATCCGGCTCATCCTGCTGGAGCATTAGCCATTGGGCTTCGACATAGTCACGGGCATGGCCCCAATCGCGCAGGGAGTTCATATTGCCGAGGTAGAGGCAGTCCTGGAGGCCGAGCTGGATGCGGGCCATGGCGCGGGTGATCTTGCGGGTGACGAAGGTTTCGCCGCGAATCGGGGATTCGTGATTAAAGAGGATACCGTTGCAGGCGTAGATGCCGTAGGCTTCGCGGTAGTTGACCGTAATCCAGTAGCTGTAGATTTTGGCGGCAGCGTATGGTGAGCGCGGATAAAAGGGAGTGGTTTCGCTTTGCGGCACTTCCTGAACCTTGCCGTAGAGCTCAGAAGTGGAGGCCTGGTAGAAACGAGTTTTTTTCTCTAATTTAAGGATTCGAATCGCTTCAAGGATACGCAGGGTGCCGAGGGCGTCGGAGTTGGCGGTATATTCGGGCGTTTCGAAGGAGACTGCCACATGCGACTGGGCCGCCAGATTGTAGATCTCGTCCGGCTGGACTTCCTGAATAATACGAATCAGGTTGGTGGAATCGGTCAAATCGCCGTAGTGCAGGATGAAATTACGGTTTTCAATGTGCGGATCCTGATAGAGATGATCGATGCGGTCGGTGTTGAACGACGAGGCCCGGCGTTTGATACCGTGAACAATATAGCCTTTTTTCAATAAAAACTCGGCAAGATAGGCGCCGTCCTGACCGGTGACACCGGTAATTAAAGCAACTTTTGACATATTAAATTCATTCCTTTTAATTGGGGACAGCCACCGATTTAATGATAACTCATTTCACGAATTATCACGAATTTTAGATTATTGGGTCCACTAATTTCACTAATTTTCACGAATTAGAACCCTTACTTTTATTCTATTAACTGATATACGCCTGTTTTCGGTGCGCCAATAAATTTAACGAGTCCTTTACTCTGCAGGTCGCTGATATCACGTTTAGCAGTTTTTTCTACAACCCCCCAATTTACCACAATATTTGCAGGTTTGCAGGGAAAACCTTGTTTAAGTTGTTCAAGGAACCATTGCTGTCTTTTGTTTACAGGGACATTTACAGGGACATTTACAGGGACATCGTTGCGCATGGTTCCCGTTGCTTTCTGGATCGTTAAAGGATGCGGGGGCAAGACAACCCGGATAGTGGGGCCGATTTCAAACCACTCGGGAATATCATAACCATTTTCTGTACAGGAAGTTTCTATGCGCCGGTAACCACTGCCCCACTCCTCCATAAGGGATAGGTGACGAAGGACTTTGGCAATAGTATGATTACGTATGATACTTGTCCCTGCCCTGAAATTATCCAAGGTCATACCAAAAGGTAAAATCCCCGGGCTCTGCACTTCCAGGCGGTCTGAAAATATTGCTACCATAATACGCATACCGGTCAGTGAGTAATCTGTGTGCGCTATGGCGTTAGTAAGCACTTCCCGTAAGGCAACAGTCGAATACGCAGGTACGTCTTTTCGTTTGAATGATTCTATGTTAGCGGCCAGCCTGCTGTTACGGCGCACAAACTTTGGAACTTCTATCAGGGCGGGAAATACCCCGCCGTCAATATCGACCCGGTCAAGGAAGTTGGCTTTGTCCGTTCCTTCAAAGAGGGCACAACTTACTCTGGCATCCGGGAAGAATCGTTCTCTCGCCGAATCGGAACCAAAAAGAATAATCCCGCCATTGGATGGAACCAGATTGCCGACATAAGGAACCAGGAGCCCTAAAGAAACTAGCTTTTCATCAGTTATTTCTTGGTTTACCGCTTGAAACGCTTCTTGAATTGCTTTGATATTAAGGTCGTCAGTAGTCAGTTCCGGGCGCGGCAATCGATCAAATGAAATTCCTTCGCCCAGACGCTTTATCTCGGCAATGAACTCAGGGCCGGCTTGACGGGTACTGGACCCAAGACGGATGTAAACGCCCCTATCTTCAGCCTCACTTTTAATATAGAAAGGGCCAGGCCAGTGTGAGACGCGAATACAAAGGATGGATTTACCACCCGTTGATATAATTTCGATTTCAGGTCTGATTAAAGGGGCAATAGAATCAGCTATACTGTTCGCAAGCTGCTCCTCAATCAATAGAGGGTCGTTAACACCAACCACATCTCCGTTATCTTCCAGACCAATGACAATAGTGCCGCCCGCAGTGTTGGCAAAAGCGACAATGGTCCTCATGATCTGCTTGAGCGCAGAAGTATCTCGTTTGAACTCGAGAGTTTTGCCTTCGGGAGATTTTAAGAGTTTGTTGATGTTCATCTTTTTAAATTTATGTGGGATCCACTAATTACACTAATTAAGAGGCTCTAGGTGCGAGTCGGCGTTGGCAATGCGTAGGTTTTGGGTCTGGATATCTTGTAAGGTGATTCTATTTTTCATGATTTTATTTTTCATGGGAAACCTAATTCATCGGATAATAGCCGCCGGTTTTTGGAGCACCGCGAAATTCAATTTTGCCTTCATCTCTGAGTTGCTTGAGCCAGCGCTCAAGGGTACGTTGAGGATGATCAAATGCTTCTTTGATCTGGGCGGTTTTTAAACCGGGATTAGAGTTGATGAAAACCAGCAATTCATTTACTCCGCCACTTACTCCGCCACTTACTCCGCCACTTACTCCCTCACTCTGGCAAAAGCTGACCAAAATACCGCCGCTGTTTTCTTTGATATTGAAAGTAAGTTCGGGGCTGAAGATTTAGTCATAAATGCTTACTTCTTGATTTAAATAGCCTTCATTTTGAGAATCAACTTCCCGGCGCAGGATTTCAATTTCGCTTTGTAATTTTTCGTATTCGGTTATTTTATGGTGGAGGAAGCGGGCGGTGACGCGGGCTTTGGTCTCCAGGCCGGCGGGGGTTAAGATGTAGGCGTAGCCGGCTTTGTTGGGGCTTTGTTCGAAGTTTTTGGCCTTGATCCAGCCTTTGGCGATCAGGGCTTTAAGGCAATAGTTTACTTTGCCGAGACTGATGCCGAGAGCTCTGGAAAGGGCCCGCTGCGAGAGATTGGGATCGGCTTCAAGAGTTTTGAAGAGCTCGTAGGTGATGTCGTCGTCGAGTTTTGGCATGTGTTTCCGTGTTTCCGAGGCGTAAAAGGGGGACAGGGTTGGTGTTCAATAATTGAACTTTGGGGTTTTATACTTATTTGCTTGGGAATGCAAGGGTTATTAAAGGGACGGGGCCACTAATTTTGCTAATTTACGCGGATTTTGAGGTTCTGGGGTGGAAATTGACTTCTGTTAAAGCAAACATCTCTTTTAAACTTTTTATGGTAACTCTATATCAACCAGTGATTTCCAGTCGTATATGTCAATATTTTCCTGCCTGCGTTTCTCCTGTCCGCCGTAGATCAACCTGGCATTTTCATGCCCAAGCTGATCATCTGCCAGTTTGCGGAAATAGTTCAGGCCCTTGAAAAAATTAGACGTAATCGTGGCCCCGGACTTGATTTCAATGGGTAACAAGTGAGCACCATACTCCATGATAACGTCAACTTCATTACCTTTATTATCGCGAAAAAAGAACAGATTATCGGTTTGTCCCAAGTTAAACCTGTTTTTAAGCAGCTCGGTGACCACTAAAGTTTCGAACAACTGACCTCGTAAAGGGTGTGTGCTGATTTGCTCAACATTCTGAATACCAAGAAGAAAAGCGGCCAGCCCCACATCCAGAAAATAGAGTTTAGCCGATTTTACGACTCTTTTTCTGAGATTTTTGTAATATGGCTGCAACAGCTTAATAATATAGCTGGCCTCCAGCATTGAAATCCAGCTGGCAACTGTATTGTGGCTTACTCCGCAATCATTACCCAAAGAACTGAAATTCAATAATTGACCGCTGCGGCCGGCACATAATTTAAGAAATGTGGTGAAACGCGAAAGATTCTTGATATTGATCAAGGTTCTCAAATCTCTTTCAAGGTAGGTATTCAGATAAAATGATAAAGCTTCAGTAGGATTGAGGTTTTGATCGTAGATCCGAGGATACGAACCAGTATACAGAATTTGATCTAGAGATTGAAGGGGCTTTATCCGATTTATTTCACCCATCGTAAAGGGTAACAGCCGGGCAATTGCCGTGCGGCCGGCCAGTGATTGGCTGATACTGTTTCCCAAGGCAAAATTCTGGCTGCCGGTTAAAATATAGCGGCCCGGATGCGGTTGTTCATCGACATCTACCTGGATATAAGAAAGCAGGTCAGGGACATGCTGAATTTCATCAATTACAGCGCCCCGGGTGAACCGGGCGAGATATCCTTTAGGATCGTGGGTGGCAAATTCTCTCTCCTCAATACTTTCCAGGTTGCTGTAGAAGTATTCAGGAAACAATGATTTACACAAAGTGGTTTTGCCTGACTGACGCGGTCCGGTAACCGTTATTACCGGGTATTGATCAGCAAAACTTTTGATCTTGGCAGCGATATCCCTGATTATCATGATTACCCCTCGTTAAAACCATGCTTTCATCTGCCAATACTACCTTTAGTACAATTTGTCAACAAGACTTACAAATTGTACTAACTTCGGCCTTGATCAGGGCGGGACAAAAAAGGGAAAAAGGGAAAAAAGCACCTACAGCCAAATTGACCATAAGTGCTTAATATTCCTGAAGCCGATGCGCAGACTCGAACTGCGGACCTACTGATTACGAATCAGTTGCTCTACCACCTGAGCTACACCGGCATAACTGGTTTTCGTGCCGGGTCTTCTAAAGGTTTTTCGGTAAAATTGCAAGTTAAAATTGGGGCTGATACTCTACGGACTGCCTCTTTAACAGTTCCAATTTCCGCGTCTCTGTGTTACACAATTTGTCTTTCGAAATAATATTCAATTTATATTTATTTAATTATTTGTGGGACTCCGCATGAGTGATCAGGATATACGACAGGGGATCTGCCGGTTTCTCTCCCTGTGGGAGGAACAACCGCAGGCGATTGGGCCCCTGTTGGAGATCTCACTGGGACACTCCGAAACTGAATTCAATCAGGTTCAGAGGGCCCTGGCAACCAGTCTTGCCGCCGGGGTTATCCGCTGGCATAAGCGTCTAGATCACAACATTGACGCTCTTCTGACCCGAAAAAAGAGGGTGCAACCGGAGTTGCGGAATATTCTGCGGCTGGCCCTTTTCGAATTGGAATTTCCTGCGGATAAAGCTCGGCCTGAGTACGCGGTAGTTTCAGAGGCGGTTAATCTGGCGAAAACTCTGGCTCCGGGGAGAGAGGGTTTTATCAACGGCATTCTACGCTCTTTTCTCCGGCATAAGCCTGGTGAGCTCCTGCCCGCTGATGATAATCAGCCCCGGAATCTGGCTATCCGCCACTCATTGCCGGTCTGGCTGGTAAAAAAGTGGCAGACTGATTTCGGCAAGCCCGCGACTCGCACCCTTTGCCTTAAAGCCAACCTGTTCCAGGGTACCACGTTTCGTGTAAATTGTCGGAAAATCACCGGCAATGATTTTCTTGAGCGTTTTAAGCTTGAAGATAAAACCGAGTTGAAAATTGAGACCGGGGAATACGCCAGAAATGCCTTTCATACCCTGCAATCCGGCCCCCTGCTTAATTCTGCATGGTTTAAGGAAGGTTTTATCAGCGTTCAAGATGAAGGGGCGCAACTTATTGTTGAGCTTTTGAACCCGCAACCAGGTGAAATTATTCTTGATGCCTGCGCGGCCCCCGGCGGCAAGAGTGCCTATATGGCGGAATTGAGCGATAATCAATGTACAATCATTGCGGCTGACTCAGAACCTGAACGTCTTAAAAAAATAAGTGACACCAGCACTCGCTTGGGCCTTAATTCGATCACCCCAGTCGCAGTTGATCTGACCTGCCCCCTACCAGCAAATCTACCGCAGACTTACGATCGAATTCTGGTTGATGCCCCCTGCTCAGGCCTCGGAGTAATCTGCCGCCGGCCTGATTTACGCTGGCGCAAAAACTTAAAAGAGATTGATGGACTAAGCAAAATTCAATTGCAAATCCTGAGTAACTGTTCTAAATACCTGAAAGTTGGAGGTCGTTTGATTTATGCCACATGTACGACCTGCCGCGATGAAAACCAGGATGTAGTGGAAAAATTTCTGGCCCATAATCAGAATTTTCGCTTGCTCAGACAGGAAGAAATCGAGTCTGAGAACCTACGAGAACTGATTAACCGAAACAATTTTTTTGAAACCAGTTTTATCACAGATGCGCAAATGGATGGTTTTTTTGCCGCGCCGATAATCCGAACCAGCTGACGACAAAGAAGTTAAAGTGAGATAAGTTTCTCGCTTAACCATGTTTACAGCTCACAAAAAATGGGAAAACTGCCATGAGAATGATTGCACCGTCAATATTATCGGCTGATTTCAGCCGCCTGGGAGAGGAGATCAGAGCCCTAGACAAGGCCGGAGCGGACCTGATTCACATAGATGTCATGGATGGTCACTTCGTTCCCAATCTGACGATCGGCCCCGGAGTGGTTAAAGCTCTGCGGCCCCACAGCAAGCTGCTTTTTGATGTCCACCTCATGATCTCCGAACCCGAACGCTACATTGATGCTTTCGCTGAAGCCGGCGCTGACATTATTACGGTTCATCAAGAGTCCGGTGCCCACCTGCACCGTTTGATCCAGATGATTAAAGCTCATGATATCAAGGCCGGGGTTTCACTCAATCCGGCAACCCCGGCAGTTATGATTGAGGACATTATCAGTCAAGTTGACCTGGTTCTGGTAATGACTGTAAATCCGGGGTTCGGCGGGCAGGCAATGATTCCCGAGGCCTTAAAGAAGATTGCCCGGATTAAAGAATTCGCCGGCGACCGGGAACAACCACTCCTGATTGAGGTTGACGGCGGCATCAAGAACGAAACCATCGCTCTGGCCGAGGCCGCCGGGGTTGATATCTTTGTCGCCGGTTCGGCGGTTTTCAAATCAAGTGATTATGAAGGCAACATTCAGGCCTTAAAAAAGGCCGGGGTTTAAAAAACACCCGGCCTTTCAATCTGAAAATCAAGCAGTCGTCTTACAAAAAGATATTAAACTTCCAGAAAACCGCGGAGCTTCCGGCTCCGGGTCGGATGCCGCAATTTCCGCAGAGCCTTAGCTTCAATCTGCCGGATCCGCTCACGGGTCACATCGAAATCCTGCCCCACCTCTTCCAGGGTATGGTCACAACGCTCACCGATACCGAAACGAAGCCGCAAAACCTTCTCTTCGCGCTCGGTCAAACTCCCTAAAACCTGCTGGGTCTGGCCGGCAAGGTCACCCTTGACCACCGAGTCAAGTGGGTTCACGGCCTTTTTATCTTCAATAAAGTCACCTAGATGACTATCTTCCTCTTCACCGATTGGGGTCTCTAAAGAGATCGGCTCTTTCGCGATTTTCAGAACTTTTTTCACTTTGTCTAAAGCGATATCCATCCGTTCAGCGATCTCTTCCGGGGTCGGTTCCCGACCAAGTTCCTGAAGCAGAACCCTGGATGTTCGAATCAATTTATTGATAGTTTCTATCATGTGCACCGGGATCCGGATAGTCCGGGCCTGATCGGCAATCGCCCGGGTAATGGCCTGACGAATCCACCAGGTCGCGTAAGTGCTGAACTTGTAACCACGCTGATATTCAAATTTATCGACCGCCTTCATCAAGCCGATATTACCCTCCTGAATCAGATCCAGAAACTGGAGTCCGCGATTGGTATATTTTTTGGCAATACTGACAACCAGCCGCAGGTTCGCCTTGATGAGCTGATTTTTAGCTGCTTCCGCCTTACGTTCGCCAATCCCGATCTGCTGATCAATCCGCTTCAAACTGGAGAGACCGAGACCGGTCTCATCATTGATGGTTTTGAGCTTGGAGCTTAAATTATCAACTCTGAACCAGAGATCATCAAAGCCATCCTCATCAAGCTTAAACTTTTCGACAAAAGTCTGTTGTTTCTTGTTATTTTTAAGGCATTGTTTGCAGGTCATCCGTAAATTTCTGAGCCGCATCTGGTAACGGGTCTCCAGACGAGCCACCATCTTCTCAAGGTTGCGCCCCATTTCAACATAACTTTTCAAGCTGCTGATAATATCTTCAATTACTTCATGCCTTAATTTAATCGCGTAAAACTGGTTCATAATTTCACGCTCACCGGCCTTGATCTGACCTCTTAAGACACTTCTCTTGACCGATGAACGCAACTCCGAATCAGGCCGTTTCAAGCGATTTCGCAATTTACGATTTTCTTCAAACTGATTACTGATGGTCTCAATCGAACCGAAAATTCTCTCCGCCAGAGTCTCATCATCATGATCAATTTCATTCTCCGACACAATCAACTCGGCAACTTCTTTCTGGTCCTCAATATCGGCACTATCTTCAGGCACAGCGGCATCTACTTCAACCTCTTCATCCTCTTCAAGTGAAGTCAGACCGGAGTCAATATCCTCCTCAATCTCGACCTCCTCCTCGATATCCCGGCTGATGGCTTTCACCAGAATCTCTTCAGAGGAGAGCAGACCACCGAGATAGTTTAAGGTATTAATCGTCAGAGCTGATTTCAACAGTGCCTTGATAACTTCGCGCTCACCTTCATCAATCTTTTTGGCAATTTCAACCTCGCCCTCACGCGTTAAGAGCGGCACTGAACCCATCTCCCAGAGATACATCCGGACCGGATCATGGTGGCGCTCGGATGAACTCTCGGCCACAGTCGTCGGGGTGGTCACAGCACCTTTATCCAGTGCTCCTTCAACCGTGCTCTTGGCCTGTTTGTCAGCATCTACCACCTCAATGCCCATCTCGGCAAAGAGCACTAACATTTCATCAATCTTATCCGGTGAAACCGCTTCAGGCGGTAAGACATCGTTGATCTGAGCATAGGAGATAAAACCATTCTCCTTGCCTTGCAGCATCAAAGTTTTGATATCATCAGAATTAATGATTGTATCACTTCCTTTCACACTTTTTTCCACCTGAGCTGCACCACTTAATGTCGCCGACATTTTCACCTCATTTTCCAACGCTGATTTATATTGATAAATTAAAATATTAGCTAAAGTGACGGCTCTGCCATCAATCTCTTTTTGAGTTCCATCTTCCGCCGGAGAAGTTCAAACATCTTCTCTTCGTCACTGCATACGGTCAATTCGCGGTCTAAATCACGAGCCGCCGCACTGCCTTTTCGCCGGCGCAGGCTCATCATGCAATCGGCAATAACTTTACTAGCCGTTGCCAAATCTTCCGCCGGAGCGGGTAGATGAACCAGACGCGCATAGAGAGAACTCAAAGAGTCGTCCTCACCATTACCGGAAATCTGCAGCAATAGATCACGATCATCGCCGGCGCAACTTTTAAGCTCCTGAAAAAGCCGCTGACAATCAGAATTTTCGACCAGTTCAAGAAAATTCCCGGCAAACTCTTCCAGCAGGGCCGGAAAAAGCATAAAGGTTGCCAGAATCATCTCATCAGGCCGCGCGGTGCCGGAATATCCGGCCGCTCGAGAATCTCCTTGTGGCTGGGAGCTATCCACTTTATTACGAATTTGATTACCACTCCGGAACGCCGGATTCTGCCGGGATTGACGCATCCTGCGATACTCATCCAGAACAATCTCTTCCGCCAGATGCAGACTCTCTGCGGTTGCCCGCAGAGCCATCCCGCGCAAAGGTTCATCCGGCAGCCGGATGATCATCTCAATCACCTCACGCAGAAACTGCAGTCGATCACTGTAAGCATTAAGCCGACCCCCTTTTTCACTAAGAAAAAAGTCAAACAGCGGCATCTGCCGAGCGAGAGCCTGACTCAAACCGGCATTATCCAAGCCGGATGCCAATTGATCCGGATCTTTGATATCATCCGGCAAAAGAACAATATCCGGCATCACCCCGACCGCCATAAACAGCGGCAACGAGCGGAAAGCCGCAGCCCGGCCGGCATTATCATTATCAAAAAAAACTGCCACCTTGCGGGTATAACGTTTAACCGCGGCCACATTCTCTTCCGAAAGTGCTGTGCCTAAAGTGGCAACAACATTATCAACTCCGCGCAGATAAAGGGAGAGCGCGTCCATGTAGCCCTCAACCAGAAAGGCTGAACCGGTTTTACCGATTGCGGGCCGGGCATGGTGCAGGTCATACAGGAGCCGGCGTTTATTAAAAATCAACGACTCCGGACTGTTCAGATATTTAGGTTCACCATCTCCCAGAGAGCGCCCGCCAAAACCAACCACCGTACCGGAAACATCACGAATCGGGAACATCAGACGATCACGAAAACGATCATAGCGACGATTTGTTCCCTCTTTCTGAACCAGCAGACCAGCGGCAACCGCGATACTTTCATCAATACGCTGATGCCGAAACTCATCTTTTAAGGCCGACCAGGCATCGGGAGCAAAACCGAGCCCGAATTTTCGGGCCGCAGCCGGGTTGATACCCCGTTTTTCAAGATAACTTCCAACCTGCCCTTTAATATTATCACGCAACTGGCGGGCAAAAAACTCCTGGGCACAGGCTACCGCCCGGCTTAAATTTTCCCGCTCTGAACGAGCCTTCTCCTGCGCCGCAAGACTTCCCTGCCGCCGTTCATAGGGAGAGACATCAATACCGGTACGAGTCGCCAGACGAACCAGAGTTTCAGGGTAGGATAAGTTCTCTATCCGTTTCAGAAAACCGATTGCATCCCCGCCGACCCCGCAACCGAAGCAGTGAAAAATTCCCTTCCCTTCGTGAACCGTAAATGATGGCGTTTTCTCGCCATGGAAGGGACATAATCCCTTATAATTGGCCCCGGATTTGGTCAGCGCCACATAATCACTGACCAGACCGACGATGTCGACTCGAGACCGTAAGTCCGCAATAAATTCAGGAGGAAATGAGTATGAAGTCATATTTTCAGAAAATCAGGCTCATAAACTGCTGTTCAAAGATGGAAAGTTATTGAAATCAACCCCGCTTTTCTGTCCAGCGAGGGCTACATTCAAGCCCGCCAAAAGACGATAGGCGGCAAGATAATCAGGACATTTGTCATGCAGCGCCACAAGATGAGCCGCCACCGTATGATCATCTCCACGGACAATCGGGCCGGTCAACGCCGCCACCGGATCAACTCTTTCGAGATTTTCAAAACTGCCCCGGATCAGAGGCAAAAGCATCTGCCGGGCCGTGTCCCGGTCAACCCCGATACCACTCATCAGGCTAATCGCCATCTCCTCCAGTACAATAAAAAAATTGGAGGAAACCACCGCTGCGGCATGGTAGAGTACCTTGTCCTCAGCCTTGAGCTGCACCAGATGCCCGTTCAAAACTGAAACTATGAATTCGGCCACCGGCAACGCTCCTGGATCTCCCTCAAATGAAAAATAGGAGCCTGCCAGACCTTCGACCGCACCTTCAATATCAGCCAGACTCTGCAATGGATGCAGAGAGCAGGTAAGGGCTCCGGCATCTGCCAATGGTTGGAGTTCCGCAGAGGTTAAAGAGCCGCTTAAATGAGCAAAAAACCGCCCCCTTAAATCAACTCCGCGCAGACCCGCAGCAAGTTCCAAAGCAAGCTCCGAGATATAACGATCTTGAACTGCCAGGAAAACCAGATCAGCGGTTAACACTGCCTCCTGCAGGCTGGTAGGGATAGTAATTGCAACGCCGGGCCACTCCCGTAAAATCTGCTGTTTTCCCAGATTACGATCATAGGCTCGAACCTCCCGAAATTTATAGCGGGCCAGTAAAATTGCCAGAGCCGAACCGAGCCGGCCAGAGCCCACAATCGCGACTGATTTATCGCTCAAATCCATACTATTAAAATCCGTATAAAAAACAAGAGCCGTCGACGGGGCCGACGGCTGAAAATTATCTCATCGTTAAATTTTGTTTTAATCTACAAATTGCTACCGGCAAGGGCAACTCCTTTAACGGTGGCCGCAACAGGCACCAGATAAAATCACTGAACTCCTACATAAGATAACGACAGAAAGTGCCATTGTCAAGAAAGCGACCGATTTTTTATAAAAAAAGGGCGGCGACTCAAATAAGCCGCTGCCCTTTTTCAACTACTTACAACTCCCGTAAAACGAGATTGTTCGCCTCTCTGCTAGAACCGGAAAGTCAAACCGGCATTAACCAGGAAGAGATCGCCACTGGTATCGTAAAGATAGGGCTCATCATCTTCATAGTCGGTATATGAGGCGTTGAGGTTAACTGATAAAAGCTCGCTAAAATTGTAGCTACAACCCAGGTAATACTCAATCTCCTGGATATCCTGGTCAGAATTATCTTCCCAGGTGTCGAAGGCAATCGCATGATCGTAGCCAAATGAGGCCGGATCTTTACCTTCATAATAGGAGGCACTGAGATTATCCATCTCGGATTTACTCCAGTTAAAAATCAGGCCGCCGTTAAATTTCAGTTTCTCAGTTGCTTCAAAATCAGCACTGAAAAGCAGGGTGTGAACTTCGGTGTTGTTTTCCATATCTGACAATGTGACCCCAAAACTTGGGGACAGGAAAGAGCCAGCTCAGCCGCCATAGGCAACCGCAGAGAGAAACGCCTGATCCTCCATATCGAGATAGTTATAAGCCAACGTAAACGTCAGATTATCCATCGGCGCGAGAAATAGATCGGCACCCACGGTAAACATCTCTTTATCAAAGGTATTGCCATGTCCGGGAGCATCAATCTTGACCTCTTCCAGATCATACTGGAAATGACCGCTGGCAACAATGCGGGGCGTGATGTTATAAGATGCATGTGCCTTGAAACGGTGCGCACTTTCGGGCTCGGAAGTCAAATCAAGCTGGCGACTGTTATACATAACCGTATATTCGGCCG
>JAOZQE010000165.1 GCA_029932385.1 bacterium
CCAAAATACTCGAAACCTTCACTGCGAATATATTCCGGTTCATATTGGTTGCGGCCATCAAAAATTATGGTCTGCTTCATGGTACGGCGCATCGCTTCGAGATCAGGATTGCGAAACGGTTTCCATTCCGTAACCAGGAGCAGGGCATCGACATCCGATAACGCCTCATACTGGTTGTTGACCAGGCGCAACTGCCCGGACTCAAGCCATGCCGCCGGCAGTTCTCTGGTCGCGGTCTCCATGGCAATCGGATCATAAGCCAGTACTTGGGCTTTAGCGGCGATTAGATCAGCAAGCAAAGTCATTGCCGGGGCTTCGCGAACGTCATCGGTTCCCGGTTTAAATGCTAATCCCCAGATGCCGAATTTTTTCCCCGCCAGGTTCCGGCCGAAACGTTTTTCCAGATGTCGGCTGAACCAGCGTTTCTGCTGCTGGTTACGTTTTTCCACCGACTGCAGAACCTCCGGCGTAAAGCCGTGATCATGCGCCATGCGAATTAAGGCTTGCACGTCTTTAGGAAAACATGATCCGCCATAGCCGCAGCCGGGATATATGAAGGAGAAGCCGATCCGGGCATCGGAACCGATTCCCCGGCGGACATTTTCAACATCGACATCCATCAGTTCACAGAGGTTGGAGATTTCGTTAATGAAAGAGATTTTGGTCGCAAGCATGGAATTTGCCGCATATTTGGTCATCTCCGCATCGCGAACCCCCATAAAGATTGTCCGTTCATGGTTACGGTTAAACGGGACATAGAGCTGCCGCATAATATCCTGGGCCCGCTGACTTTCCGTGCCGATGATAATTCGGTCCGGCTTCATAAAATCATCGATCGCGTCGCCTTCTTTCAGAAACTCCGGGTTGCTGACCACATCAAAATCAACTGTGAGCTGACGTTTATCCAGCTCTTCCTGAATCGCGGCCCGCACTTTGTCTGCGGTTCCGACCGGCACCGTCGATTTATTGACGACAACGGAATATTCGCTGATCAGACTGCCGATCTCCCGGGCAACCTTCAATACGTATTGCAGGTCGGCGGCACCATCTTCACCGGGCGGAGTTCCCACCGCAACAAGAAAGATATTTGTCTCTTTTATGGTGTCGGACAGCCGGGTTGTAAAGGCCAACCTCTTCTCGTTAAGGTTTCTTTTTACAATCACCTCAAGGCCGGGCTCATAAAGCGGCAATTTACCCTGTTTGAGCTTTTCTATTTTTTGCGGATCAACATCAACACAAATAACCCGGTTACCCATTTCGGCAAAACATGCCCCACTAACAAGACCAACATAGCCGGTTCCAATCACTGTTAAATTCATAAATCCCCAATTAAATTATTATTCGTTGTAATCACAAACGCGGTAGCCGCTTTTTTTTCTCAAACAACTTATCACCGGAGTGTGAGGTCTCAATATTTGACAATTCAAATGGATATACGCCAACAAAAAACATCTATCCAAACAACTCCGTGATAATACGTTCTACAATGTCTACCACTTGGGTTTCCCCTCCATCTACTACAATCTCAGGATTCTCGGGAGCTTCGTAAGCTGAATCAATACCGGTAAAGTTTTTCAGCTCTCCAGATCGGGCTTTTTTATACAAACCTTTCGGATCGCGCTGCTCACAAATATCAAGCGGTGTATTGACAAAAATTTCAACAAACTCACCCTCATCAAGTAATTCACGAGCCAAGTTTCGTTCACTTTTAAAAGGCGAAATAAATGCGGTCAGCACAATAATCCCGGCATCGACGAAGAGTTTGGCGGTTTCGGCAATGCGGCGGATATTTTCAACTCTATCGGCGTCGGTGAAGCCTAAGTCACGATTGAGGCCGTGGCGAATATTGTCGCCATCGAGAAGGTATGTGTGCTTGCCCATTGAGTGGAGTTTTTTCTCAACCAGGTTGGCGATGGTCGATTTGCCGGAGCCGGAGAGGCCGGTGAACCAGAGAACGCAGGGTTTTTGATTTTTGAGCGTGGAACGGCTCTGTTTGTCGATGGCAATAGATTGCCAGTGGATGTTGGTGGCGCGGCGTAAGGGAAAATCTATCATCCCGGCACCGACGGTTGCGTTTGTGAAACGATCGATAAGAATAAAATTACCGGTATGACGATTGGTGTCGTAGGAATCGAAGGAGATCGCTTTAGTAATGCTTATGTTACAGATCCCGACTTCATTCATCGCCAAGGTCTTGCCCGGTTCCAACTTCAGGGTATTAACATTGACTTTGCGTTTAAGCTCAGTGATTTGGGCAGGTGCGGTTGCGGAGCCGGCTTTTAAGAGATAGCTGCGCCCCGGCAGCAGGGGATCTTCATGCATCCAGACCAGCTTGGCTTCGAATTGATCGGCATGACTGGGGCGAGATTGCGGCGTGGTCAGCATATCTCCACGGCTGATATCTATTTCATCTTCCAGGCATAATGTAATTGCCTGCCCAGCCACGGCTTCATCGAGGTCTCCGTCCATGGTCACAATTTTTGCAACGCGGCTGGTCTGCCCGGATGAGGGGACAATAACTTCATCACCGGGTCGCACCACTCCGGAAGCGATTGTCCCGCAGAAACCCCGGAAATTGAGATCAGGGCGATTAACCCACTGAACCCGCATGCGAAAATCTTTATCTGCGGCGTTATTTGCAACCTGAACATTTTCCAGATAGTGCAGCAGGGTCTCTCCTTTATACCAGGGAGTTTTTGTGCTGGGATCGAAAACATTATCACCCTTAAGAGCGGACAGCGGGATATAGACAATCTCCTCAAAGCCTAGATCACTGGAGATAAGATCATATTCGCGACAGATTTCGTCAAAACGTTCACGGCTGTAATCGACCAGATCCATCTTATTGACGGCAACCGCCACATTTTTAATGCCAACCAGCGAAGCCAAATAGCTGTGGCGTTTAGTTTGCGTCAACACTCCCTTGCGAGCATCGATAAGGATAACCGCGACTCCGGCTGTAGACGCGCCGGTGACCATGTTGCGGGTGTACTGCTCATGTCCGGGGGTATCGGCAACAATAAATTTACGTTTATCGGTGGAGAAAAACCGGTAGGCGACATCGATGGTAATCCCCTGTTCACGCTCGGCCTGAAGGCCATCGAGAAGCAGGGCGTAATCGATATCTTCTCCCTGGGTCCCGACTTTTTTGCTATCGACTTCCAGGGCGGCCAGCTGGTCTTCAAAAATCAGCTTACTGTCCCAGAGCAAGCGGCCGATAAGGGTACTCTTGCCGTCATCAACACTGCCGCAGGTGATAAAGCGGAGCATGTCTTTCTCTTCCTGGACTTTCAGGTAAGAATGGATATCTTCAGCAATGAGGTTCGATTGATGAGCCAATTTTTTCTCCGAAAAAAGCTGTAAGCTGTAAGCTATAAGCTTTAAGATTTTAGTTTTATGCTTTTTACCAGACCTATGAGCATGGAGCTGATTTCTTTGGTTTCTTTGATCCAGATAGAGCCGGCTTCGGGTTGGATGTAACCTATTTTTATTCCTATGTAGATTTGAGTTCTCATCTCGGCACAAGAGCCGTTGGCTATGTGGAGATAGCGGGTTTTCTCTTTAGTAGTCGGCTTAACCATCCCTTCAGCAATATTGCTTGGAATTGAGAGCGAAGATCGAGTAATTTGATCTTTAAAACCGTAATCACGTAGATCTT
>JAOZQE010000054.1 GCA_029932385.1 bacterium
TAGAGAGTGCCCATGCTTTGGCCGGAGTGATGCTGGAGGCGGAACGTCTCAAGGATAAAATCGTTATTATCAATCTTTCCGGTCGGGGTGATAAAGATGTTGCAACGTTGGCAGGTTTGGAACAGGGAGAGGGCGAGTGATGTCAAGATTAGATGAAAAATTTCAAAAACTGAAAAAATCCGGGCGTAAAGCCTTGATAACTTTTATTACAGCCGGAGATCCCGATCTTGATGCAACCTGTGATCTGGTGGTTACGCTGGCCGATGCCGGAGCCGATATTGTTGAACTCGGGGTGCCCTTTTCAGATCCTTTAGCCGATGGCCCGACGATTCAGAAGGCCTCGGGCCGGGCCTTGGCACAAGGGGTTACCTTAAAGAAAATTTTGGCCACAGTTACAAAAATTAGGCAGCGGACTGATATTCCCTTAGTCTTAATGTCATATTACAACCCGATTTTCAGTTATGGTCTGGAACGATTTGTTAAGGATGCAGTTGCAGTCGGGGTTGATGGAGTGATTGTTCCGGATCTGTCTCTGGAAGAGTCGCTGCCTTTACGAACTTTAAGTGCCGGTAAACTGGCGGTGGTTCCGCTGGCGGCTCCGACAACTGCGGCTGCGCGGTTAAAGGAAATTGTTGCCGCCGGCAGCGGTTTCCTCTACTATGTAACTGTAACCGGAATTACCGGAACCCGTACCAGTCTGCCGTCGGAACTTACCGCAACTCTGGATCTGGTTAAAAAGATTGCCGGTGATCTGCCGCTGGCCGCAGGTTTCGGAATTTCAACCCCGGAGCAGGCCCAGCTTATCGGCCGCCATAGCGATGCGATTATCGTCGGTAGTGCTTTGGTTGAAATTATTGCCAATTCAGGTGCGGCAGCCGGCGGCCGGAAAAAATTATCCGGTTTTGTTAAAACTCTGCGGCGATCTTTGGATGCCGTATCTGATTAATTATTTTAGCACTCTGGAGATTCGAAAAAAAATCCCATTGGTGAAGGCATTATACTTGACAAGGTTATTGGGTTATGGCAATAGAGGGGAATCTTCCGCACCCACACAGCTATCGTGAGCGCAGTTACAGAAGTTCCATCGGTGTCGCCGGCCTCTCTTTTGCGGTTAAGGTGGAAGAGAGCGATCTTTGGATCAATGTTCTGCAACCGGGTGCCAACGCCGCTGAGTTGAAGAGTCTGGTTTATGAACGGCTGCTCCACTACCGTACTCAACTTAGCGCTTTTTTGTTGAGATATCCCGACTGGGGAACCACCCTTAAGCCGGTTGCGGCCGCTGATTACTCTTTTGCACCGATATTGGTGCGGCAGATGATGGCGGCTTCGAAAACCGCCGGAGTCGGCCCGATGGCCGCTGTCGCCGGGGCTTTGGCTGAAGCTGTGGGTCATGATTTAAGTAGTGATTCAATCGGGGTCGTGGTTGAGAACGGCGGTGATATTTTTCTGGCCGGGAGGCCGGAGTATCGACTCGCAATTTTTGCCGGCAGTTCACCGCTGAGTGGCCGGTTGGGGATCAGGCTTGTAAATTCTTCTCCATTCAGTTGTGGTGTCTGTACCTCTTCCGGTCGGGTCGGTCATTCGTTAAGTATGGGCCGGGCTGATGCGGTGACAATTGTTGCTGAAAATGCAGCCCTGGCTGATGCCGTAGCCACAGCAACAGCTAATCGGGTGTGTAATAAAAATGATATTACCGCAGCCGTTGATAAAGCTTTGACTTTAGACGGGGTGACCGGCGCAGTGGCGGTTTACGGCGATAAACTAGCAGCCGGCGGTCAGCTCGAATTGATAAATCTATAATCTTGCGGATGGAATTAAATTTGTTCCCGCATTAGGACTTTTATGAAACGTATCTATGTTCTGCACTTTACTCAGAGCAATTACGATAAGCCAATTGTTTATCAGCTTATCAAAAATTATGACCTTATCATAAATATTTTGCGGGCTGTAATCCTGCCGCGCCAAGAAAGTTATCTCGTGCTTGAGATTGAAGGTGAAGAAGACCTTATCAATAAAGGTCTGGATTGCCTGCGAGAGAGCCAGGTCGCGGTCGAATCAATCCGGAAAAGTGTTAAGCGAAATGAAGAAATTTGTACCAGTTGCGGAGCCTGTACGGCAATTTGTCCGGTTGGGGCGCTCTATATTGAGCGGCCTTCGATGAAGGTTCTTTTCGCACCTGAAAAATGCAGTGCCTGCGGTCTCTGCGTAAATGTCTGCCCACCTCGGGCCATGGAGGTAAACTTTTGAAACTTTCCACTAAAGGTCGCTATTCAGTAAGAGCAATGGTTTCGCTCGGAATTATGTCTGATCCTCATTCAGGGCCGGTTTCCCTGAAACAGATCAGCGAAGTCGAGGGTATCTCGGTAAGTTATCTGGAACAACTTTTTGTTCATCTGCGGCGCTCCGGCCTGGTCAAAAGTGTCCGGGGTCCCGGCGGCGGCTATCTCTTCGCTCGTGATCCGGAAACTATCTTTGTCAACGAGATCATGGCGGTTGTTAAAGAGTCGATCAACCCTGTCGACTGTAAAAACTGTGAGCATTATGACGAAGCCGCCTGTGCCTCCGGTGAACTTCGCAATGCCTGTTGTGTGACCCGGCCGATGTGGGATGAACTGGATGAGATAATCGGCAACTTCTTACAGGGGATCTCTCTGGCCGACCTGCTTAAAGGACTTGAACAATAGGTCGCCGGATGTCTGCTGCCCAACTTTATTTTGACTACAATGCCACGACTCCGGTAGATCCTGAAGTCCTGAAAATTATGGCAGATGTTGCCCGGAAAAATTTCGGCAACCCTTCCAGTGCCCACTGTTTCGGCCGGCCGGCAGCTGATATTGTGCTGTCAGCCCGGCAGCAGGTGGCCCGGCTTCTGCGGGCGGAAACCGAAGAGATCTATTTTACTTCGGGTGGGACTGAAAGTGACAATCTGGCTCTGAAAGGAGTGGTTTTGCCGCTGCTGTTAAAGGGCGAAAAACCGCATATTATTATCTCCCAGGTTGAACATCCGGCAATTCTAGAAAGTTGCCTTTTTCTTGAGCGCTTCGGGGCTGAGATAACCCGGCTTGAGGTTGCTGCCGATGGTACTTTAGCTCCAGATCAGGTAGCCGCCGCGATCAAAGATGAAACGGTTCTGGTTTCATTGATGCTTGCCAATAACGAGACCGGAGTTATCTTTCCTCTGCCTGAGATTGCGGCGATTACCAAAGCCCGCGGTGTTCTACTACATACCGATGCGGTGCAGGCTTTGGGTAAGATTGATATTGATGTTAACGAACTCGGCGTTGATATGCTCTCACTCTCCGGTCACAAGATCTACGCTCCCAAGGGGGTTGGAGCTCTGTGGGTGCGGGATGGAGTTGTAATTGAACCTCTGTTGCATGGGGGCGGTCAGGAGCAAGGTCTTCGCAGTGGCACGGAAAATCTGCACGGTATGGCAGCTTTAGGATGCGCCTGTGAAATTCTTAGCACCGGCATGACGGAGGAAGGCCGCCGGATTAAGGGTTTACGAGATGAGATTGAATCAGAACTTGACAATGCCCTGGACCGGCAGCTGGTTTTTCACGGCCATCGCCAGTTAAGGGTTCCCAATACCATCTCATTAAGTGTACCTTATGTCGATGGTGAATCTCTGCTGGCTTACCTTGATCTTGAAAATATTGCGGTCTCTGCGGGTTCGGCCTGTTCCAGTGGTGAGAATCAAGGATCGCCTGTTTTACATGCTATGGGTGTGGATGCCGGATTGGTGCAGGGCGCCCTCCGTATTAGTCTCGGCCGCTGGACAAGTCGGGCTGAGGTGGATACTTTCCTCGAAAAGTTTACATCTATTGTCCGCCGTCTGTGGGCTATATCACCCCTCTACCAAAAGAAAAAAGTCTCTCTTTAGTTCCTTAAAATAAGAGTTGCTTTTTAATCTCCAAACGTCCAGATGAGTAAAAAAACAACTGACTCGAACAACTACAGGATTCCGGGCTTCAGAGCGAAGATAAGGCTTTATCTTGATGCTTTGATGCAGGTGCCGCTTTATCGTTTCGGTGAAATCGGTAATATTCTCTATACCATCGGCAAGAATATTATGGAGGGCGTGGTCCTCTACACCATGTTTACGATGGCGGAGAGTGAACTGCAGGTGGCAGCAGTTCTGGCGGTGGCGGTGAAATACGCTTATCCCGGGATCTCGGTTGTCAGCAGTAACTACACCTCCGGATTTATCGATCATTTAGAATCTTCTTTTAAGTCTCTGGCCCAGATCCCGAAACTTATCAAGGCCCAGATCGGGGTTGGTTGCGGTCAGGCCTTAGGCGGCATTGCGCTTTTCTGTTGTTTTCCGCCGGTCTTTAAGGCACTTTTTTTCAATTTTCCCGAGCGCAATTATATCCTGATTGGTCTCTATCTTCTGCATCACATTCTGGATGGATCAGCCCAGATTCTGGAAGGGCGGAGCTGGTTCAAAATTATTGAGATCCTTCTTCGGAACGGGCATACGGAAAAGCTTGCCGAGAACTTCTGGGTTATCTATGCACTATCCCAGAATGTGCAATTGATTATCGGGCAGATTTTTCTCTGGGGGTCTCTGTATATGACCTCGTTATATAAAGAGCATCTTACCTCGCTTGTCATTATGGGCAGTGTTCTTTTAGGTCTGGGGCTGGTTGTCTGCGCCAAATTCATCTTGCCCGGGGCTTACTATCACAGTTATAGAGAGAGTGGAAACTGTGATTAAATTACCTCTTTGCACCTTAATTTTCTGAGCCCATGCTGAAAATCAAGCATCTTTTCTTCTCCTTCGGGGGCCGTAATATTCTGGATGATATATCCTTAAATTATGGTGCCGGTCTGGTGCACGGCCTGATCGGGCCGAATGGCTCCGGGAAAACCACTTTGCTGAAAAATATATGCCGGATTTATAATCCGGCTGCGGGCATTATTGAACTCTCCGGTCTGGATTGTCAGACTCTGGATCGCCGGCGTTTAAGTTCACTGGTCTCACTGGTGCCCCAGAATCCGAAAGTAAGTTTCCCCATAACCGTTTATGAACTGGTCAAGATGGGGCGTTATCCCCACCTTAAGCGCTTTCAGGCATTAAGTGACTATGACCTTAAGGTGGTTGAAGCCGCTCTGCGGGCGACCAATACCGAGTCTTTGAGAGATCGTTCCGTAACTGAACTCTCCGGCGGAGAGGCGCAGCTGGTTCTAATTGCCCGGGCTCTGGCCACAGAAGCCCGGCTGATTCTACTCGATGAACCGACCGCCAGCTTGGATGTCGGTAATTCCCTGGCAATTATGGAGCTTCTGCTGGAGCTTAAAAAACAGGGTAAAACCATACTTGTCTCAGTCCATGATCTTAATCAGGCCCGGCGTTTCTGCGATACCATTACAATCCTCAAGGATGGTAAAGTATACTACTTTGGCCCGGCTGTAAAAGCCCTTTCAAAGGCTTCGTTAGAGGATGTTTTTCGGGTCACTTTTGCTTCTGCGGGTGAGGCGCTTGAATTTGATAGTTTGATGATGGAGTAATTTTACAAGTGTCTGTTAAACGTAAAGTTCTGATTCTGGGCGGGATTATACTGCTGCTCTTTTCCGGTGCCGCTCGGGTCGCGGCGGAATCCTGGGTGATGCCGGCGACGCCTCTGCCGATGGACAAGCTGTTTCAAGAGCTCTGTTATGTCCGCAGTTCGGACAGAGTGAGACCTAAGGCCGGCCACTGGCCGCGTGATATAGAGTATCAGCGCCGGGTGATAGATTATCGTAATGACAGTTTCAAGGTTGAAAGTAACACTTTCAGGTTGGCGCAACCGCCGCAGAAGATTATCCCGCATGCCGTCGGGATTACGGAAATTCTCTGGGCCATCTGTCCGCGTGAGCGTCTCTTGATGTTTAATACGGTGGCCGCTGATCCTCGGTTTTCGATGATTGCCGATGAGCTTGCCGCCACCGGAAAAATATTCAGCCCCAAAGAGAGTGAATTGATCATTGCGGCTCAGCCCGATCTGGTTTTGACGGTAATCTTTTCAGATGCCGTATTTAAGCAGAGATTAAAACAGGCCGGAATCCCGACCCTTGATCTCGGCTCTCCCGATTCACTGGCTTCGGTTGTTAAAGAGATTAAGCTTTTAGGTGAGATCCTGGATGAGAGCGGCAATGCCGAAGCCCTGTTACAGATAATCAGCCGTAAACAGGCTCTTCTGCGAGCGGCCCTGCCTAAACGGAATAAACCGCTGCGGCTGCTCTATTATGATATGGGCGGCTATATTCCCGGTAAAAGTTCAAATTTCACTTCACTCTGTAAAATGGTCGGGGCTGTAAATGTCGGGGCTGAGCAGGGTATTAATTCATGGCGGCAGGTTGACCATGAGACCCTGCTTAAATGGGACCCCGATGTGATCATTGTTCCTCTGGAGAATAATCTTACAGAAAACTTGAAAAAAGATCCGCTACTGCGTTACTGCCGGGCTCTGCAAGACGATAACCTACTGCAAATTCCCGGGCTCTATCTGCGGACCAATTCTCAATTTCTGCTTTTAAGTGCCAACCTTCTGGCTGGCATAATCTATCCGGACACCTATTAAGTTGAAATCTTTAAGCACCACTGGTCTGACTTTGCTGTTACTGACTCTGCTTGCGGGAGGGGTATTTATTTCGTTGACACAGGGCTCCTGGGACGTGAGCAACAGTCGTATATGGGATATTATTTTATCCCGATTTGGAGTCATGCCGGATTTGAATATCTCTTCGGTTGAGATAGCGATTATCTGGGATGGGCGTCTCCCACGGGTGTTGACTGCGGCGCTGGTGGGTTTTTCTCTGGCTGTGGCCGGGGCGGTAATGCAGGGAATTTTCAAAAATCCGATGGCAAGCCCCGGAGTTATCGGCATCAGTTCAGGGGCAGCTCTCGGTGCGGTTCTGGCAATTTATCTGGGTCTGACAGCGATTTTTCCGCAGGCTCTACCGCTTATGGCAATTATCGGTGCTTTGCTGACTTTGATGACAGTTTATATGATTGCCACCAGTGCCGGGCGGACTTCAATCGCGACGCTGTTGCTGGCAGGTATTGCTTTAAATCTTATTTTAGGGGCGGTAACTTCATTTGTTATCACCTTGAGTACGAAAGAGTTTGATGTCGGTCGCGTAATTGTGACCTGGCTGATGGGTGATCTTAATAACCGTCTCTGGTTTCATGTTGAAATCGTCGCGCTGACTACTCTGTCAGCTCTGGTTATGATCTTCAGCTTTATCCGGGAATTGAATATTCTGATGCTGGGGGAGGAGGGGGCCGCTAATCTTGGCGTTGCGGTTGGCCGGGTGCGAAATATCCTGCTCCTGGCGGCATCGATAATGACCGGAGGTGCGATTGCCGTGGCCGGGGTTATCGGTTTTGTCGGACTCGTGGCGCCGCATATGGTTCGTGCCGTGATCGGCCCGGATAACCGCCGTCTAATTCCTTTAGCCGGCCTTTTAGGGGCAGTCTTTCTGGTCTACGCTGATCTCTTTGTTCGTCTCTATATCCCGGTTGATCTGAAAGTCGGGGTTTTGACCTCACTTTTAGGCGGCCCTTTCTTTATCTGGCAGATTATCCGTTACCGTAACCGTTTCGAATATATGTGAACTTAAAAGGCTTGCAAAAAAATAAGATGGCCAATCTGAATGAAATATCGGCCATGTTATTTTCCTGCAAGCCCTTTAGTGTTATTCGGTTAGTTCCTTCCTGTGCCTCAATAAAGTTCCAGGTTAAAGGGTAAAAACATTGCCGCGGTTGATGATGAAATCGGGGTCAACCGTAGCCTTGCACGCTTTTAATTGATCGATGGCCGCCTGATTGTAGAGAGTCAGGAAATCTTTACGTTTGCGCTTGCCGGTACCGTGCTCGCCGGAATAGACTCCGTTTAATGCAACCGTTTTGGTGATGAAAAGGTCATAGATCTCAGTTGCCCGTTGCAATTCTTTTTGATTCGGGAGCAGGGTGAAGTGGAGATGGCAGTCGCCGAAGTGACCAAATGAGAGATAGTCGATGTTTTCACTTTCAATGAGGGCGTGGGCGTAATCAAGGAACTCGGCAAAATTCTCCGGCGGAACGACCGTATCAGTCATGATGGTATAGGTGCCATGCTGCTGGATAACCTCAAGGGCGTTAGCCGGCATCGAGTGCCGTGATTCCATGAACATGCGCCGTTTAGGCTCGCTATCGAGCAGGATTACCGCTTCCGGATTGATGTCGCAGTTGGATGCCAGGAGGCGGTTGAACCAGATATCTATCTCCTGATCAATATTTTTCTCCGCAGTTACCGGAATCTGCAGATAGATGGCAACCTGGTTGTCACCATAAAAAAGTTTCTCTTTGTGATCCATATACTTGATAGCATTGATGCCGAAATACTCAAAAGCACTTAAGCTGCTGAAATCAGAATTAAGCTCCTGTTCGACATAGTTGTAAAAGGCGAGGGCCCGGCTTTCATCGGGTAGTGAAAAGAAGAGATCGATATAATCTTTCGGGCGCGGACTGAGTTTTAGGGTACAGCCGGTAACCAGGCCAAAGAGACCCTCACTGCCGATGAACATATCGATTAAGTCGATTTTACCGTCAGGTGATGAGAAGGGGCCGCTGGCGTTTTTGATTTCGGGCCGGGGGTAGGTCGGCACCGGCCAGCTGTTTGTCTGTTCACCATTTATCAGAATAAACTCGCCTTTTTCAGAGATGTACTGGCCCCGGACAGCGCTGACCTTCATACCGTTCGGAAAAATAATATCAAGACCTTTAACCCAGTCTCTGGTTGCTCCGACCTCACCCGGGGTGAATCCGGAAGCGTTACAGGCGATTGTGCCGCCAACCCAGGCATCACCGCGGCTCGTAGGATCGACTGGATAATAGAGGGCTTTGCCGGTCTCTTCGAGAATTTTATCGCGTAACTCTTCGAGAATAATATTGACCGGACTCGTGACGAGTTTCTCTTCCTGGTTAATAAAAATTTCAGGTTCATTAAGCTTTGCGGTTGAAAGGACAATGCCGCCTTCTGCAGTGGCGCTGCCGGTCAGGTTGGAGCGGCCGCCGGAGAGGGTGATCGGGATTTTTGCCGCCCGCCCGGCCCGCAGGATGATTGCGACCTGACGTTCATTCTCTGGTCGGCAGAGGGCTTCGGCCTGAGCCGGGAGGTTGGAGCTGTCAGAAGCGAATCCGGAGATAATCTCGGGATCCAGAATAAGCTTTAAGGAGAACTCCTCCTTAAGAAAAGCGGCAATTTCAGGAAGTTTATCAATTCCTTGATGGGTGCTGCAGAAATCGTCAATTTTCTGGTATTCAGGATCGCTTAAAACTTTTGTCAAATGTATGGTTTTGCTACTCATCTCATTGCCTCTCTTTATAAAGTTGTTCTTTCAGTTTCCAGCCTTAAATATCAAGTCTATGTTTTCAGTCTTTTTTATTTGCCAGTCGCAAAATTAACAACGGTCCATCTGGAACCACGGCCCAGCGGGCCTGAGGGCCGTGGCGATCCAGTAACTCGGCTATCGCATCCTCCAGAGATTTAACCGGTCGCATATGGTAGCTTTTGATTTCGTCAGGTTTTAAGCCATCACTGTAGAGCCATACCGGGTGTTTAAGTATAACCTGATAGGTCTCCTGGGCGCACCATTGATCAGGAATGAAGAATTCCCGATTCATGAGCCGTTCGATAAAAGATTCAGGGTTATCGACCATTTCCAGAATTTCGATGTATTCAGGGCTGCCGACACCTTCACTGCAGGCGCTGGCAATCAGGATCTCACCACCGTTTTTGACGACGGGGGCGGCGCCGGTGATGCCTTTGACGGTTTGGTAGAGGTTGCAGTCTAAGGGGGCGCCGGAGTTGGTTGTGACAATGAAGTCTAATGGTGAATCTAATTCCTTGATGCTGAAGGGGGCAAGAAATCGACAGCCGGCAAGGTGTGCTTCGACCGGATCGCCGGCAAAAACCCGGGTGATCTTTTTGTTGCTGTCCAGGGTGACGTTGACAATGAAATCGGCTCCGGCCTTTTTCATGATTGCCAGTCCCGCCTCATGAAAAGGGTTGCCGTCAAGGGCCCCGTAAACCGTCATCGGGTGGGCGATCATCTCGGGGCCATGCATGTATTCCAGCGTCTCGATCGAGGCGATACCAGGTAGAATTGATTTCCGCCCGCCGGAAAAACCGGCCCACATGTGAGGTTCGATGAAGCCGGTCAGTATCTTAAGATCGGCAGCAATATAGTGACGATTAATTAAGGCCGGCACTCCTTCATTAACCTCGCCAACGAGAATCATATCGTCCGGTTCTTTGGAGCAATGGTTGATGATGCGGTAGTTATTGGCGATCTCATCTCCGACCAGGGCGATCAGTTCATCGCCCTCATTCGGGCGATGGATGCCGGTGGCGATAAGAATAGTGATGTCTTCGCGGTTAATCCCGGCTTTCTCGATTTCAGAGAGCAGGGGCGGCAGGATAATCTTATTAGGTACCGGGCGGGTTATATCACTGATAACAACGCAGGCGCTTTGGCATGTCTGCGCAATTTCGGCAAGTGGCTTTGCGGCAATCGGTTTCTGCAGAGATTGTAATATCGCCGCTGCCGGGTTTTCAAGTTCCGGTGCCGGGCGCGGTCGTAGGATGCCTTGAAATCCAGGACTTTCAGTTATCTCAATGGGTAAACCGTCAGGGCCGTAGCTTAATGTGACTTTCATAGACGCTCCATTTTTTCATTTATTTTATCATGCTTGATTATACTTATGTGAAAAAAATAAAAGTGAATTGCAAAAAAGTGTCATTGGAGTTTGTCGACAACCTTCTTTTTTAAGGCAATTTTATTGATCTTGCCTGAGCCCAGCAGGGGCCAGTCGTCACCGTTGAAAAACAGTACATTCTTGGGGATTTTATAGCGGCTGATTTTTCCTTTGCAGAAGGCGATTACATCTTCTTGTTTGAAATTGTGTTCCGGTTCGGTTTCAATTACTGCGGTAACGGCTTCACCCCATTTTTCATGGGGAATGCCAACAACTTGAACATTCCTAATGCCGGGCATGCTTTCAAGGAAAATCTCAACTTCTTTTTCCGAGACATTCTCACCGCCGGTTTTAATCATCATCTTGTAGCGGCCGCGGTATGAGATATTACCATTGTGGTCTTTACTGCCGTAGTCTCCGGAATGGAAAAATTCATTATCATCAATGGCTTTTTCGGTCTCCGCTGCATTTTTGTAATAGCCTTGGAAACGGCTCCAGCCACGCAGACAAAGTTCACCGTTAATGTCTTCATCAACTTCGGTGCCGGTAACCGGATCGACTACTTTTACGTCAATTCCGGGCCAGGATTTGCCATTGGTATATTTCCTGATCACAGGATCTGTTTCATCATACATCATGCTGACGCCGGTACCTTCGCTGAAACCGTAGTGGTGTGCAATAACTCGGGCACCCGGGAATATTCTTTTACATTTGTCGTACCATTCCGGCCCGGCAGCAAGCAGTATGTGCTCTACAGATTTAAGGTTGTAATTGTTAAATTCCGGAGCATTGGCGAGCGTGTTGAAATGGGCCTCGAAGCCGAAAAAAAAGTTTATTTTCTCGGTTTCGATGATCTCAAGAACCTCGGATGCCACAAATTCGTTAATGTAGAGTTCGTATCCACCGGTCAGCGCCCCGAGGGGGAAATAGACGCATCCGGCAATGTGATAAAAAGGAGAATTGCACAGCAAGCGGCTGCCGGGTTCCATCCTGAATGTTTCTGGTAACAGATGCCGACCGATGCCAAGCAGGCTGGTGTGGTTGAGCATTACGCCTTTCGGAAAGGCCGTACTCCCGGAGGTAAAAAGGATATTGCAGATATCGTTCGGGGCCCCACGGGCAATCATTTGATCGATTTCTTTTTCGCTACATTCAGATTCTGATGTCTGGATTTGGATAAAATCGTGAGCGTAAGGATATTTACGCTTACGAGGGCTGAAAGAGATGATTCTTTCGAGGCAGGGAACCTCTTTCGAGTTGATGGAACGATTGTTCGATAGCGTGATATCCGGGTCAATTTCAGTCAGCATTTCAATGTAGTTATCGGATTTTAGTTGATCCGTCATGATCAGTGTCTGAATATCACCCTGGCGGAGAATATATTTAATCTCTTCGGCGCGAAAGTTGGTGTTGATCGGGACGATTACTGCACCGATGATATGGAGAGCGTACTTAGTAAAAATCCATTCGGGAGCGTTGCCGAAAATGGTTCCCACATGGTCATTTTTTCTAATCCCCAATAGTCGTAACCGGGCGGCCAGCATTCTACTGTTTTGATAGAGTTGAGAGTAGGTGATCTTTTTGCCCTGATAAGCAATTGCTAGATTGTCCCCGTAAATTCGGGTGGCATGGTGTAACATTTGTGCGATCGTTGCATTTTCCCAGCTCAACACTGCCTTTTTTCTCCTTGTCGGTCAAATTTTTACTTTGTTGTTTCGTAACTTTTGATGTCTTACAAGGTTTATCTAAAGAGTACTTCCGGTAGCCAAGTGATAATTTCAGGAAAGATGATCATTATTGCTAATCCCAGTAATTGCAGGCCGACGAAGGGGATAATTCCGCGATAGATGTGGCCGATGTTTATACCCTCAGGTGCTACTCCTTTAAAATAGAAGAGGGCGTAACCGAAAGGCGGGGTTAGAAATGAGGTTTGCAGGTTGACACACATCAGCATCGCAAACCACAAGGGGTTGAAATCGAGTTCCATGGCGATCGGTGTAAAAATCGGTACGGTTACCAGGAGGATAGCGGCCCAATCGATGAACATCCCCATGAAAAATACGATCGCCATCATGATTGCCAAAACTGCATAGCGGTTGAGATTGCCGCCTAAGAGAAAATCGGCCACCACATCACCACCGCCAATACTTAAAAAGACGGTGCTGAAGAATTTGCCGCCGATAAAAAGCATCATGATCATGGCTGTGGTTTTGTAAGTTGAGATGCTGGCTTCTTTCATTACTTTCCAGTTAAATTGTTTGTTAAACATAGCCAGGATCATAGCTCCGACGACTCCTAAAGCCGCCGCTTCGGTCGGTGTGGCAATACCGGAGAGAATGGTGCCCATGACAGCCAGAATGAGGCCTAGTGGTGGAATCAGCGATTTTAAGGTCATGCCCCATTTTTCAACAGCGCTGTAAGTGCGGCCGCTTTTCGAAAGCGGTGGACCCAGTTTTGGATTAATATGGCAACGGATAGTGATGTAGAGAAAATAGAGTGATGCCAGAAGAAGGCCCGGAAAAATAGCACCGGCAAAGAGGTTGCCGACCGAAGTTTCTTTGAAGCCGGTCAGGCCGCCATAGACAACCAGCATGATACTGGGTGGGATAAGAATTCCCAGAGTGCCGGAGGCGCAGATGATACCTGCGGTGAGCTCTTTCTGATAACCTTTGCTGATCAAGGCTGGGCCGGCCATAAGTCCCATGGCGACAACTGAAGCCCCGATAATTCCGGTGGTTGCCGCAAAAACTGTGCTGACTACAACCACTGCAAGTCCGAGTCCTCCTTTTAAGCCGCCGAGGACAATGTATAGAGATTCAAAGAGTTTTTCTGATACTCTTGAACGGTCGAGAACCTGAGCCATCATTATGAAAAGCGGTACCGCGACAATGACATAGTTCTGCATCAGGCCCCAGGAGTTGTTGGCGAACATGTCAA
>JAOZQE010000055.1 GCA_029932385.1 bacterium
TATTAAAAACAAGTACGAAAACATCTGCTTGAATATCTAAGAATCAATATTTAAGATCGCCAGAAAAGCATCCTGCGGCAGTTCAACCTTACCCACCTGTTTCATCCTTTTTTTCCCGGCTTTCTGTTTCTCCAGAAGTTTCCGTTTCCGCGTAATATCACCACCGTAACATTTGGCGGTAACATTTTTACGTAGGGCCTTTACCGTCGTCCGGGCCACAACTTTAGTACCGATAGCGGCCTGGATCGCAACCTCAAACATCTGTCTCGGAATCAATTCCTTCATCTTTACGGCCAGATCCCGGCCCCGGTCAAAAGCCCGCTCCTGATGAACAATCAGTGACAAAGCATCAACCATCTCACCATTGATCATGATATCCAGTTTAACCAGATTGGCATGGCGATGACCGCAGGGTTCATAGTCCAACGAGGCGTAGCCCCGGGTCAGTGATTTCAAACGGTCATAAAAATCCAGGACAATTTCATTTAAGGGGAGATCGTAGATAATCATGGCCCGGGTTTCATCCAGATATTTAATCTCCTGCTGCGTGCCGCGTTTGTCCTCACATAATTTAAGAATATTACCGATATATTCATTCGGCACATGAATCGAGGCCCGAACCATAGGCTCTCCGATATGGTTTATTTCACCGATCGACGGCATACTGCTCGGGTTATCAATGGTTACCACTGAACCATCTTTCAACTCAATCTCATAAACAACCGTCGGCGAGGTTGTGATCAGATCCAGCTGATACTCCCGTTCGAGACGCTCCTGAATAATCTCCATATGGAGCAGGCCTAAAAAACCGCAGCGAAAGCCGAATCCCAAAGCCACCGAAGTTTCAGGCTGAAATGTAAAGGAAGCATCGTTGAGCCTGAGCTTATCCAGTGCGTCTCTTAACGGTTCATACTGGATTGAGTCGGTCGGATAGAGACCGCTGAAGACCATCGGCTGAACTTCCTTAAAACCGGGAAACGGATTCAACGTCGCCTCCCGGGCGCCGGTGATAGTATCGCCAACCTTGCAATCAGCCACCGCCTTGATGCCGGCAATGACAAAACCGACTTCACCCGCTTCAAGACTCTTACTGTCAACCATGGCGGGAGTCATCTTCCCCACCCTCAAGACATCAAATTCGGAATTGGTTGACATCATCTTGATCTTCATGCCGGCTTTAATTTTACCGTCGAAAATCCGGACCAGAGCAATTACCCCCTGATAGGGATCAAACCAGGAGTCGAAAATCATCGCCTTTAGAGGTGCGTCCAGATCACCTTGCGGGGCCGGAACCCGTTCAACCACGGCCTGCAGAAACTCATCAATACCGACCCCGGTTTTAGCACTGATAAGGAGAGCATTTTCGGTATCAAGACCGATAACATCCTCAATCTGACGTTTAATCCGATCCGGTTCCGCCACCGGCAAATCAATTTTATTTAAGACCGGGACAATCTCAAGGTCAGCATCTAATGCGTGATAGACATTAGCCAGGGTCTGCGCCTCGACTCCCTGGGCCGCGTCAACCACCAGGATAGCCCCTTCGGTTGCAGCCAGCGAACGGGATACTTCATAAGAAAAATCAACGTGACCGGGGGTATCAATCAGATTCAGCTGATAAAGCTCACCATCATCAGCCGTATAGTTAAGGCAAACCGACTGGGCTTTAATCGTAATTCCCCGCTCACGCTCAAGTTCCATATTATCTAAGAGCTGCTCCTTCATCTGCCGCGAACTTACCGCCCCGGTAACTTCTAAAAGACGATCAGCCAAGGTTGATTTACCGTGGTCGATATGGGCAATGATGGAAAAATTTCGGATATTTGTCTGGGGAAACGCCATTTAAACTCACATCAAAACATTAAATACAAAAACAGACGCCAAGCGCCTGTGTAAATAAAAGATAATCAACAAACACAACCACTATCACTGCTGCCGCAGCAATGGTTTATAGTGATACTTACGACTCAGTTCATGCCGATAACGTTCAGCCGTTTCCCGATCTTTGATATCACTTATTTTAATCCGGTACCAGGTTCCTTTTCCGGCAACCTCGACCGGCTCTATCTTGACCCCGGGGAAGTCCTTGATCAACTTGCTCCGCTCCAGACGAGCCTTAATCTCCTGCGGCAGAGAGCAGATTCTAATTTCCCACAAGTCTGAACCGGATACCGGTTTTTTCGCCTTAACCGCTGTCATTGAGCTGGCTTTCCGTTTTTTGACTATCGGAGTCTGTTTAACTATTATTGCCGACCCGCCACTCTCGGTCGGCTTATCCGCCAGCTCTTTATAGAAGGTTAAATCTAGACTTTCCTGAGGCACAGCAACAGCGACCTGATGCGAAGTCGCACCCGGTTCCGGAAGTTTACAGACCCCGCCGGGACAGGCTTCAGGATATGCCGTTGGAGAAGGTTGCGAGCCGGGAATCTGGATTACCGCCACTTTGGTCGGCTGAAGCTTCTCAGGAACCTCTAGCTGGATTCCGGCCCACTGCTTGTAAACCTCAGTCTCCGGCAGTTTCAAACCAACTAGAATACCCCCGACAAAGAAAACGAAAATAACCAGGAATGTCACTAAAGCTGCTTTTAACTGTTCAAACATAATCACCACAAACTATTATCAGACATTCGAATTCAAGAATATTCAATCAGGAACGCTCTGTAAATCACCGTCATAATGAAAAACCCTTAAAACGGATCGCAACAGGCCAAACCTTCACGGATATTACAGCTACATTTTCTCCGGAGCTGAGACCCCCAGCAGCGTCAGACAGATTGCCAGAACCTGACGAACTGTTGCAAACAGAAGCAGACGGTCACCTGAGACCTCCTGCTCCTCACTGATCACCCGGTTACGATTGTAGTAGGAGTGTAACTGGGTAGCCAGGTCATCGAGATAATAGGTCAGACGATGGGGTTCAAGAGTCCGGGCCGCCCGCTCTAAAAGATCCGGCAGACTATCAAGCTTTTTAATCAGATCAAGTTCTTCCGGCAAAGTCAGTGAAGCACCGGAGAATGTATCAACCGCTTTATCACACAAACCCTCGACCTCAATTTTACGCAGGATACTACATATCCTGGCATGCGCATATTGGGCATAATAGACCGGGTTATCATTATTTTTAGATTTAGCCAGTTCCAGATCGAACTCTAAATGACTGTTCGAATCCCGGGTCAGGAAAAAGTAGCGGGCCGCATCTCTGCCGACCTCTCTGACAACCTCTTCCAGAGTGATAAATTCACCCGAACGGGTCGACATCGCCACCGGAGTTCCTCCCCGTGAGAGACTGACCAGCTGGACTAAAATTGCAGCAAAGCTATCAGGTTTGCCGCCTAAAGCCTCGATTGCGGCACTGAGCCTCGGAACATAACCATGATGATCCGCACCCCAGATATCAACCAGAAGGTCGTAACCCCGGGCAAATTTATCCCGGTGGTAGGCTATATCAGAAGCAAAATAGGTCTTAACTCCATTGGCCCGGACAACTACCCGATCCTTCTCGTCACCGAATCGGGATGAGGCAAACCAGGTTGCACCCTCCTCTTCGTAAAGAACCTTTTTTGTCTGCAGCTCCGCCAGAGCGGCATCAACCTTGCCTGAGGTGAAAAACTCTTTCTCACTGGTCCAGTATTCGAACCCTACTCCAAAAAGTTCTAGATCGTTCCGGATTCCACCGAGAATGGAATCGGCGGCGAAACTGGTAAAAAAATCAAGGGCTGTATCATCTTCTTCGGCAACCTCCGGAGAAACCAGCTCCCGCCCCTGCTCCGCCATCAGTTTTCGAGCCAGATCAAGCAGATACTCACCCCGGTAGTAGCCTTCCGGGATTTCACCATGACGTTTTTCCAGAAGTTCCAGATAACGCCAGCGCAAGGAGCGGCCCAACACCTGCATTTGATTGCCGGCATCGTTGACATAATACTCCCGGTCAACAATAAAACCGGTGCGTTTCAGAAGCCGGGCTAAAACATCACCGACAGCTGCCCCGCGGCCGTGGCCAATATGTAGAGGGCCGGTGGGATTAGCGCTGACGAATTCAACCAGAACTCGCTTATCGGCACCATAATCTAATTTGCCGAAATCTTCCTGCAAACCGTGAATCTCTTTCAGGCGCTGATGCCATAAAGAGATATTCAAAGTCATGTTGATAAAACCGGGGCCGGCAATTGTCACCGCAGAGAGTTCGCTCTCCTTTTCCAGCTCAGCCAGAATATCCTGACCGATCCGGCGCGGGTTGTCCCGCCAGTGCCGGGCGAGCTGCATGGCGATATTAGTTGAAAAATCACCAAAAGCTTTTTCCCGAGGCAGTTCAACCCCAATCTCAGGCAGATCATTCGCAGAAAAACCCCGGGCGGCAGCAACTGTTTTCACAGCGCTTTCGACATATTTTGTAACTCTTTTTTTCATGAACCTTTTTGGTCGAAAATCACTTCTAAACACAAAAATACCCTCAACGCTTAAGCAGAGGGCAACCAGAAACCTGAAGTCTCGAGATAGTAGTCAGTCGGACAAAAATTGTCAAGTAAACATTAACTACTGATGCTCATCAAAAAGAAAAATAATCTCGTTTTCACGAATCATATAAAGTTCCCGACGCACGACCAGTTCCTGATAATGAACATCACTCTGCAAAAGACGAATTTTACGGCTGAAACGCTGATTTTCAACCTTAAGTTCCTGATTGTGATTCTGTAAGCGCTCGATCTCCCGCTCGACCGCGCTCAAAGCTCGATTTCCCCGACCCCCAAACCAGGTAAGCCAAATAAAATAGAAGATCAGGAGCAGCAGAATTCCCGAGATCAGGCGTTTCATCGCGGCACCCGAAAGGTTATACTGACCGTCCCCCACTGCTCCTGCTGTTCGGCCTCGGAGGAGAGCCTGGAAAAACGCCACTGCTTCAGATATCTTTCGGCCACGTTGACCAATTTAAGATCACCGATACGGCGTGTCTCAATCCGGCTGACATTACCATCCGGCCGCACCCAGAAGCGGAAACTGACGGTGACATCCCGTACCAGGGTGACTTTCGGCAGCTGCGGTCGAAAGAGAACCTGCCGGTTCACAGCAACCGGGCCACTCAGGCTGTAGTCACGATCGACAACCTTCTTTTCGATCTCTTTATAATTGCTCAATGCCTGTTTCACATCCGCAACGAGCAACCGGGTCAGCTTATCATCTGCTTCCGGCTCATCCTGAACCCCACCCAGACGCCGGCCGCTCAACCGGCCCTGTGACTGCCGGCCGAGTTTCCCCAGCAACTTCTGCGGCCGAGCGGCCGGGTCAGTTTCTGGGACAGGCAAAACGGTGGTTGTGAGCTCTGTCAGAGCGGCCACCGAGGGCAGCTCAACCGGAGCCGGAGGTGCCGCTGCGGCATCACCGAGAGCGGGAAGCGCCTGCAAACGGACATCAATCAGAGAAGCTATGTGTTTGTCAAGCAGGCGAGGAGGTTGATTCGGAGTCGCCCCGGGCTTTGGTTCCGGCTTGGGTTCAGGCATCACCGGTTCCGGTTTGATCAGGGCTACTTCCAGCTCAATTTGCGCCAGCGGCACCAGACGTCTGATATGGATATTAAAGAGGCGTGTCAGATCCGGCAACACCAGCAGGACTACTGAATGCAGCATACAGGAAAGCAGTAGAAAAGGAATCAGGCGAACTGGCTTATAATGGGGCGTATCAAGCAAAAGTCACCTCTTTTTCACATCTGTTACTTGTCTTCCGGCCGGGTTGCAATCGCAAGTTTATTAAGCCCGGAGACCTTTGCCGCATCCATGACTTTAACCACAAGGCCATGATAGACTTTCCGGTCAGCCTCGATCACAACCAGAGCATCATCACCCTTAGCCTTGCCGACTGCAGCAAATTTTTCCCGCAGCTGATCAAGACTGAGTTTTTTTCCTTCAAGAAAGATGCTGCCGGTGGCCTCAATCGCTACCCTTAAAGTCGTCTTCTTCTTTTTTACCTGTTCAGCCGATGATTTCGGCAGATCAATCTTAATCCCGGGGTTCACCGAGAGACTGGTAGAAAGCATAAAGAAGATCAGAAGCAGGAAGACAATATCGACCAGCGGGGTCATATCAAGCTGAACATCATCTTGTTTGCGAGTCTGAAAACGCATAATCTACACTCACCCCTTTTCCTGGTTAATCAGATCCAGCAACTCTATCGAAACCCGCTCCATACGCAGGATCCGTTTATCAACCCGGGAACGAAGAAGTTTATAAAAAACAAACGCCGGAATTGCCACAGTCAGACCGGCAGCGGTTGTAATCAAGGCCTCTGAAATACCGCCGGCGAGCATCTGCGGGTTACCGATACCGGCATGGGAAATAACGCTGAAAGCCTTAATCATACCGGTTACCGTTCCCAAGAGTCCAAGTAGCGGAGCGATGCCGGCAATGGTTCCGAGAATAGTAAGATAACGTTCCAGATTTGCAGCTTCGAGACGCCCGATATCCTCAATCGCCTCTTTAACCTGCTGCCGCGATTTATCGTGACGTGAGATCCCGGCCATTAAAATTCTGGAAATTGAAGATTCATTAAGCCGACACTGCGTCAAAGCATCTTCCATTCGCTGCTGCCGAACCAGATCACTTACTTCAATAATAAATTTTTCCGGGATAATCCGACTCCGACGCAGTGCGAACAGCCGCTCGAACAGGATTGCCAGAGTAAGAATCGAACACAGAATAATTGGGTACATCAAATACCCGCCCTTCATAACAAACTGATACATCAAAAATCCTCCGGTTATTGGTCACATGATTAATTCGTTATTATCTTATTATCTTATCATAATTCTGATACATTTGTAAAACTAGAGTAAACCAGCAGCGAAAATTCTGCCGTGCCGTAAAGTAAAATAATTTCCTCTCGGTGGTACCCGGCGGGTCAATTGTTTGTCAATTAAGCCGGAAATTTCTAACCGGACAGGACTTAAGTTTTTCTATAGGGCCATTATCTTTTCAAATTCCTGACGCTGATCCTGGTCAAGTTTTATGGAATTTAATTTTTCGATCATCTTTTCCGCTGTGACAGCATCTTTTTCCTGTTTCGCGAGTCGCAGAGCCGCCAGCAGAGCCTTGCCGACTATTTTGTTCTGTCCCGGGTAGAGATAACTTATCCGCAGATATGAATTGCGGGCATCCTTGATCCGGCCGGCACTCTCTAGAGTTGCGGCATGCTTCAGGGATGCAGCAGCAGCCAGAGATTTAAGTGGGTTCCGCATCGCTTTATCATAGAAAAAGAGAGCTTCATCATACTCTTTTTTCTGAACAAATATGTCTCCAATCCCGATGAAAGCCTGAAAAGTCTGGGTGTCACTGCTCTGGTGATCCTCCGCCACCACAAGGTAGAGTTTTCGTGATTTATCAAGTTCAACTAGCCGCTGATAGATCTGCGCCTTTAATAAAGTCACCTTCCGTTTAAGATCAGGATCTGGGCAACCGGATTCCGACAGAGTCGACAAAACTGTCAGAGCATTTTTCAGCCGGCCCGCAGAAAAATCATAACCGGCCAGATAAAGCCGGCAATCACACTCATATTTACTCAGCGGAAACCGTTGCAGCAGCCGCTGGCAAGCTTTCCGGGCGGCCTCTCGCCGACCTCTTCTCAAATCGAGCGTAAAGTGACGGTAATAGGCTTCGAGTTGCAAATCCTCCGCATAATCGCCGGCCTCCAACTTCTTAAAAAGTTTGACCAGATCAGCTTCACGTCCCTGACGTTGATAGAGATCGACTAAAAGCAGCATTAAAGGCACGGTATAGGATGAATCCGGAAAGCGCCGGATAAAACTTTTCACCTCGGTTTCAAGATAAGAGAATTTATCCTGATTATATGCCAGAAGCAGCATACCGTAACTTGCTTTTTCATCAATCTCCCCTCCGGGCCAGAGTTGCTTGGCCCGAAGATAGACCAGTTGCGATTTCAGATAATTACCCTGGTTGAAATAACTTTCACCAATTCTGATCAGAGCCTGACCGCTGAGTTTGAAGCGAGGATTTTTATCGGCAAGTTCCTGGTATACGGTAATCGCTTCTGGATACTTCTCCAGACTGAACAAACTTTCACCCAGATTAAAAAGAACTTCACTCTCAAGTTTCGCATCCGCTTTCAGATCGGACGCAGCAAGCTCTGAAAATATGGCTTCAGCGGCTTCAAAATCTCCTCGTCTCAAAGAGAGAAGACCTTGATAATTAAGCACCCGGGGCAGGAATGAACTCTGCGGCCAGCGTTTCACAAACCGATCCAGCAAGACTGTCGTTTCCCGATCCTGATGCAGATTAAAAAGCGCCTCAGCTTGGTTGATTTCGGCATTTTGGATCACCTGCTGACTGACATCACTTCCCCGGGCAAGCTTAAGGTAAGCAGCAAAATCATTCGCCGCCATCTTAAAATTACCGCTTTGCAGAGCTGCCCAGCCCCTCTCATAGAGAAGATCCTGCAGCCGGTTCATGGTGAAATCGGCCGGCAGCGGAGTGAGCACCACCAGAGTCCTGGCATAATCAGCGCTCCGGTTCAAAGTCCGGGCCAGAAGCAGGTATACCAGAGACCTGTCCGCTGTGGCCTTGATCAGAGATCTTTCCGCATAAAGCCTCTCCAAGGTGACAGCTGCCAGTTCAAACTCTTCCGCGGCATATAAAATCTGGGCCTGTTCAAGACGCAGAGAGATAAGCTCCTCGTCACTTTTTCCTTCCGCCTTGAAAACCTCAAGCCCGGTTTTCAGAGTCTGTAAGGCCTGCTGATTTTGCCCAAGTTCCGCCTGCAGCCGGGCCAGACGCCGGAAATCATCAATCTGCAGCAATGTAACCGGAAAAGTTTTGACCAGCTCCTCACCAAGAGCAACCGCTGATTCGAGATCAGCTGCCACAGAAAAAGCCTCTGCCAACTCGCGCAGGGCCGCGGCCGCAGTTGGCGAGACTCGCAATGATTCCGGACGGCTGGCAAAAACTGTACGGGCTTGACTGAGTTTAGCCTGTTTCAGTTGCGACAGAACTTCACCTAGAAAAGCGAGCGGAACGACATTATCAACTCCGGCATTCTCATCCTGCAACTGCCGGAAAAAATTTTCCGCATCACCATAAGACTCAAGAAAATAGCTGCACCAGCCCCGGGCCAGGTCGGCCTGTCGCTGAAGCATATCAGAACCGGCGGTCGGGGCGGGCATCGCCGTCAGATAGGCAAGTGACACTTCATAGTCACGTTGATTAAATGCTAAAGTGGCCAAACGGTAAAGAGCGGCCCGGTACTCTGCGGCTTCTGGATATTCCGATGCCAGATGCAATAAAATGGTGCGCCCCGCAGCCTGCTCATTATTCAGAAAAAGGGCTTCACTCTCCCAGAAAAGAGCAGCTGAAGCCAGGCGCCGCTCCTTACTTTCGGCGGCGATTGCAAACCACTTAACCGCCGCCTCATAGTTCTGCTCACGAAAATCAAGCCACGCCAGTGAATAGCAGGAAAAATGATAAAAACGGTGGCCCGGAGATTGCGCTACAACTGCAAAATGGCTGTGAGCTGAAGCGTAATTTTCCTGACTAAAGGTGATCTCTCCCAACCAGTAATGAAAATCGGGTACCAACGGCGACTCTTTGAATTTGTCCAGACCCGCCTGGAAATAACCCTGCGCCTCCAGCAGAAGACCTTCAATATATTTCTGACGACCGCTCCGGTAATAACCTTCCGCACCATTGAATCCACGGGCCAGAGATGCGGTTAACGCATTCCGGTAGGCACAGCCCGGAGCTTGCATTTGTGCCGTCTCCCACCCGGGGCCGGAACCACCTGAATCATCTTTGAGAGTTAGATTATCCGCCACTGGCTCCAGTTTTATTCCGGGTGCCAGTTTAGGCAGAAGGCCAAAATCACGAAAGCCCTCAAGCCGGGCACTGTCCTCACCGATAACCACCACTTCAGGCAGTTCGAGTCCGGCCCCGGACTGGTTCGAGAATAACGGTTGCCAATTAAAGAGAAGAGTCAGTAATAGCAACCAGGCGATAATATATTTACTGCGCGTCAGCATTATTTCAGGACTTGTCAAAACTTTTTAAGATGGATTCAAAAATCCGACCCCACACCTGTGGCACATCATCGAACGGACAAACGCAATCTCAACAGCGGCTAAGTATTTATTCGTCTATCAGTTCATGACCGGGAAACTGCATCTGGGATTCACCCAGAGTAAAACGGCCGGAAACAATCCACTCTTTCAGAGTGTCAGCAATCTCCAGGGCTCGCGAATAACTCGAAAGCGGGGTCGAAGGGGTCGGTTTTCCATTCACTTTAATCGAGCCGCTTTTAAGTTCTGCATAACTGACTTCACCATAACTCCGGGAAACCGCCATTGGATAATCATAACCGTAATCAACAACCTGGGTGTAGAGATTCTCATCACGCACAGCGGTAAACTGGGCCATACGTTCGTTGATTATCGGAATCGGAATTCCTACCCCGACCGAAAGGCTGCAACCGTAACCGAGCATACTGACTCCGACTAGCCATCTGGGCGTCATCTGTTTTAGGTCTCCGGTCAACATCAGCGTACCAGCCGCCTCTTTAACGACACCATTTTCACCTCTCGGCACATAGGGATTATGCTGAGTCCCGCTCCAGGTCACATAGCCGACACCACCACCCAGGAATATCTTGGTGCCCAAACCGGTCGTTAAATAATAGGGGTCGTTAAACAACGGACTCAACTGCCCGGCACTGCAATAGGTGGCATTGCCACCTTTGGGCCGGAGAACGCCCATGTAGGTATAAATTGTTTTAGCGGTCAGATTGATGGCGCAGTTATAGTTCTGGTAGACATTACGCGGATTACAGAGAATCGCATTCGGCATCGATTTAAGATCGATCTCCATCTCCGCCTCTTTAGCCGGATAGCAATCAGTGCCGTAGCCCTCCATCTGCAGAGTAACTTTTTTGCCGGCCACCAGATCCTGAATTACATGGCCACCGCCATAATGAAACTGGCCGGGATGAATTTTATTCAAGGGGTCACTTTCACTCGGTTCTGTCGCCCCTAAAAAGAAGTCAACCGCCGCTAATCCGCCATAGGCTGAAACCCCGTTAATAAAAGCGCGACTGGCCTTGATCTTGGGTGAGGTATGGCCGACATTAAGAAAAACACCGGAAGAGCACATCGGCGCGAAGGTTCCGGTGGTCACAACATCAACCTTGCGAGCCGCCGCTTCTGCTCCGTCCTTTTCCACAATCGCGATCATCTCTTCGGCATTTACCACCACAACCTTGCCGCTTTTAATGCGTTTGTTGATCTCCTGAATTGATTTCTGTACTTTGTAAGCCATTTTATCTAAAAACTCCTAAATTAACTGGCATCAAGCGCCAGATCAAAAAGCTCATCCTGACGTTTCTCCATCCGGACCGCCTCAGCCGGTTCGACATCGACATGCTCAAAACCCAAAAGGTGGAGCAGGCCATGAATCAGATAGTAAACAATAGCTTCATCAAGGGGGTAACCCAAACCTTCAGTTTCACGTTCCACAGTCTCAAGCGAAATTACAATATTACCCAAGTGACCCTGATCCTCAGCCAGCGGGAAAGATATCACATTAGTCGGCCGAGGACGACTAAAAAATTTTTCATTAAGCAAAGCAATCTGCTTATCGTCAAGCAATTCAATCTCCAGATCCAACTCCTCGATCTCAAGTACCGCTATAACCGGAGCCAGTAGAGCACGGATAGATTCAATATCAGGTGATTTAAGATGCTGACGATCAATTATAAAAACCGACATTATTTCGACCTGCCACCATGATTCTCATAAGCGTTGATTATCTTCTGCACCAACGGATGCCGCACAACATCAACCGCTGTCAGGTTGCAGAAACCGATCCCCTTGACATCTTTCAAGATACTCTGCACCGAAAACAAACCCGACTGCCGCTCACCGGGCAAATCGGTCTGGGTCACATCCCCGGTAATCACCGCTTTCGAAGAAAAACCCAGACGGGTCAGAAACATCTTCATCTGTTCACTGGTGGTATTCTGCGCCTCATCCAGGATCACAAACGAATCATTCAGGGTGCGGCCCCGCATAAAAGCCAGCGGAGCCACTTCGATAGTCCCTTTATCCAACATTTCCCGAACCTTGTCAATCGGGATAAGATCATGCAAGGCATCATAAAGCGGCCGCAGGTAAGGATCGATCTTCTCTAAAAGATCCCCCGGCAGAAATCCCAGACGTTCTCCCGCTTCAACTGCGGGCCGGGTCAGAACGATTCTCTCAACCTGATGCTCATTCAGTGCCGCAACCGCCATGGCCATCGCCAAATAGGTCTTACCGGTACCGGCCGGACCGATTGCAAAAACTATATCATGACGCCGGATGGAGTCCATATAATACTTCTGCCCCCGACTTTTGGGAGAGATAAAACGCCGCTTTCCACCCTTACCCCGGACATAGACCTTATCTAAAAAAATCTCTTTTAACGATGCCCCGGAATCGGCCGTTTTGATACGCCAGGCATAATCGATATCGGTAACGAACAGTGGATAATCAACCATTACCAGATCATAAAGCTCTTTCAGTACCGCCAGGGCGAGTTCAGATTTAAGCTCATCCCCTTCAACCATTACGGTCGTACCCCGAGTGTTAATCGTCACCCCGGCACTCTCCGCCAGCTGATTAAGATGTTCTCCATTCTCACCGGCAAGCGTCTGCAAGGTTACAGAATCGGCAAACTCGTGTTTATACATTACTCGTTGCACCTATCCATCTCGACCAGAAACCGGGTCATTTCATCAGCTGCCAGAGCCACCGACGGCAGAACCTTCTGGTAATTATTTTCATATTCGCTGGCCAGATCACTATGACCGACATCAGTAACCCCCCGCAGGACCAAGGCCGGAATTGCCATCCTCCGGGCCACCCGAACAATTGAAGCCCCTTCCCAGTCAGCCGCCAGGGCCTGATAGCGTGAAAAAAGATCATCTCTAACCGCAGGTGTATCGGCATTACGGTCGGCTGAAGCCAGAGGCCCGATCTTGAGATCGGGGAAACGAACCGCCAATTTTGACAACAGCTCCGGGTCACAGGCAGTCACAGGCACACTCTTGTGATCACTGGTGAAATCGTATTCAATCACCCGCTCCGCCAGAATCATATCACCAATACTGAGTCCGGGAGCAAGGGCCCCGCAGGAACCGAAATTAAGCACCAGGTCAGCCCCGAAACGGTCAATCATCATTTGCGTTGTCGCCGCCGCCATAACTTTACCGAGGCCGGAAGTCGTTGCAACCATCTCTTTTCCGGCAACCGTGCGCCGGTAAAAATTGCGCCCGGCAATCTTCTCCAAAGTCCAGCTCCCGCGACTCAAAAGCGGCTGTAACTCATGCCGCAGGGCCGCAATTAAAGCAATTTTTACAAACATCTCAACCTAAAAATATAATTAATCTAAGCGGATTAGAACCCAAGCTACAATTTTTCGAGGTACCCTTTAGATTTTCGCAAACCGATAGCAACATTTATCAAGCCAGCTACCAAGCTCCAGATTATCAGCCGGAGCATAACCGAAAGTATCCTGCCA
>JAOZQE010000166.1 GCA_029932385.1 bacterium
ATTTGATGATAAACGGTGTCATTTTGAGAAAACTGGAAAGTCTTGATGAGACTCTGCGCGAACTTGAATCATTGGGTCAGGTGTCGGTTGATCTTTTGGCTGATGATTGGCTTACCCGTCGGGCTATTGAGCGTGACCTTCAAGTTTTGGTGGAAATAGTTCTGGATATTTGCCAGCGTCTTATTTCTCTTGCAAATGAGGTTCCAGCCACGACAGGTTCGGCAGCCGTTAAAAAATGTGTTGGACTTGGTGTGTTATCAGATGTGGATCCTTTTCGAAAAATGGTCCAGTTCAGGAATTTTATTGTCCATCGTTATGAACAGGTTGATATTGGTATTCTGGTGGGAATGGTTAATGAAAACCTTAAAGATTTTAAGCAGTTTAAAGTCGAGGTGCTTAACTATGTCCGTCAGAGTTGAACTGAATCGCGCGCAAAAAGTCTGGAAAAAAAATTCGTCTATTGTTGCGTCATGGAGTTTTGGTTCAGCAAAAGATGGGATTGTGGTACAGGGAAGCGATCTTGATATTGCGGTTCTTTTCTTCTCGCTTCCAAATCTTGAGCAATTGGCCGAGCTTAGAGCCGACCTTCAAGATGCTTTGGAATTTGACACTATAGATTTGATGATACTTAATACAGCTGGGACTATCAGTGCAATGGAAGCGGTTTCCGGCAAAGCCCTTTTTTGTTGTAACCGTAGTAAACGGGCGGAATTCGTTTCTCTGGTTTCCAGACAATATGAAGACGATATGGCCTTTTTTGAAAAAAATCTGTAATCGAATATAAATGAGAAAATGTTTTGTCTGTGCCTGGAATTTTTTAATGCTTGACAAGATGTTGTTATGTTTGTAAATAGAAAGTATGGGTTACAATTTACAAGCTTATATCGAGAGATCTTTATCCGCAAAATTAAGCTGGTCTCTGGCTAATTTCCCCGTAACCGCACTTGTCGGTCCCCGACAATGTGGGAAGTCGACACTTGCACGTCAGGTCGCAGGAAAATTTCCAGGTGTTGTCTTTCTCGACCTTGAAAAACCCTCTGATCTGAGAAAGTTAGATAACGCTGAATTTTTCTTTCAGATGCAGAGGAATAACTTAATCTGCATCGATGAGATTCAGAGAGAACCGGAGCTTTTCCCCCTGCTCAGGGTTATGGTGGATGAAGATCGGCGGCCGGGGAAATTTCTGGTTTTGGGGTCGGCTTCACCCGAACTTATCCGGCAAGGCTCGGAAACTTTGGCCGGTCGGATTCATTTTCTTGAACTGACGCCTTTTACCTTTGCTGAATTAATGGCGGCAGATTCTTTCAGAGATTCTGATCTCTCTTTAATCTGGACCCGCGGCGGTTTTCCTGAATCTGTATTGGCTGGTGATGAATCTGTTAGCCTGACATGGCGTACAGATTTTATCCGCACTTTTCTTGAGCGCGACATACCTCAATTTGGTTTTTCCATCCCGGCCACGACCCTGCGCCGTTTCTGGAGTATGCTGGCGCATTACCATGGTCAGGTATTCAATGCCTCGAAACTGGGGCAGTCCTTGGGGGTAACGCACCCGACAGTTCGTAAATATCTGGATATCATGGCGCAAACCTATATGGTGCGCATTCTTTTACCGCTGGCGGCCAACTTAAAAAAACGTTTGGTGAAAAGTCCAAAAATCTACATAAGAGACAGCGGCATTCTTCACGCCTTACTGGAAATAAGAGATATTGATGACCTTTTAGGGCATCCGGTTGCAGGAACTTCGTGGGAAGGCTGGTGCCTGGAGCAGATTCTGGCGGTGATGCCGGATTGGCGGCCCTATTATTACCGGACTTCATCGGGTGAAGAGATAGACCTCATTTTAGAGCGTGGCCGGCAGCGGCTCGCCTTTGAATTTAAGGCTTCTATGTCTCCCCGGGTATCGCGCAGTTTCCCTGCAACCCTGGAGTTGCTGCAGCCGGGACAGACCTGGATCGTGGCACCGGTGCCGGAAGCTTATCCTCATTCTCCGGGTGTCACGGTTGCGAATATCGGAGAAGTTTTGCAGGCTCTCGGCAAATTGACTTAAGATGGATCGTGCACATGTTCGTTCAATTTGGTGAAGTATTGTAAATGCAGGAGTTAAAGAGTGAGACTTAGCAACTACACGGTTGATCAGATAAAAAAATCGTTTAATGAAATTTTTCATGAAGGTTCATTGTATCTTTTTGGCAGTCGTGTAGATGACAGTTTGAGGGGCGGGGATATTGACCTGTTTATTGAGATGAAGGATAAAAGTGATCTTTTTGAAAAAAAGGTCAAATTTTTAGCCCGCCTTAAAAGGGCTATCGGAGATCAAAGAATTGATGTTGTTTTTAATGAAGATGATTCCAGGTTGGTAGAACAAGAGATGAGAAAATGCGCGATAATGCTTTAGTTTACAAAGCTAAGTTACAAAAAATATTGAAAGAGATAGATATCCATCTGTCTCGAATTGAGAATGCTTTTGCCGAACTATCCAGACAATATCCGTTGCCTTTCTGCGAAAATGACTTTGCTCATATATTGAGTGATAGTGTGTCTCTTGCATTTGCAGATCAAATTATTTATCGATTTTCCAAGGCCCAAGATAGTATGGGGGCGAAATTGTTTAAGGCAAATAGCAACCGCAATTCACACTGCTTCGTCTGCGTTAATAACCCACGATCGTGATTTTCATGGAGTTGATGAAATTAAAATTATAGGAATTCAATTTCACTCTGACCCCGTTTATTCTGCGTTTATTCTGTGTAACAATCTGCAACTAACTGGTTGACAGATATATACAAACAGATATATGATGAATTCATGCGAACGAATAGATAAATGCAGGACAATTTTTTTAAGGATATGATTATGGGTACGATAAAAAAACTTTTCGCTCTGGATGAAGGTATTGCCAGAGAGTTGGACATTGTTGCCGCAGCTGTAAATAAAACTCAAAAAGAGGTGGTTGAAACCGCACTTGATTTCTATTTTGACTATACCGACGGCATAGTTGCGGACAAGATCACTGAGGAGATAAAAAACGGCACCATGAAGGTGCACGACAGTGATAAAGTATATGATGAACTGGGCATAGACCTGTGAAAATTAAATATGCAGATCAGGCCGTAAACGATCTCAAGAACTTCAACGCTGCCGACCGCACTCTAATAGTAAAAAAAATTCATTACCTCGCGGAAAACTTTGAGCTGTTGAAGCAGTCTAAAAAAGTGCGCGAACTGAAAGGAACCCGATTTCCCGGCCAGTACAGATACACCATAGCTCGAAGAATAAGAGCAATTTTTCGCATTGAAAATAATGCTATTGTTATGTTGATTCTGCGCATCGGCCGGCGAAAGGATATCTATTCATAAGAAGGAGTAATCGGAGCAAAATCATGAAAGATCAAAAAGAAATCCGCTGGAAACAACGATTTATCAACTTCGAAAAATCCTTCAAACTGCTGGGGCGGACATTAGCTTTACAAACTCCATCAGAAGCAGAAAAAGGTGGCATTATTCAGTTTTACGAAGTGTGCTTTGAGCTTTCATGGAAAACTATGAAAGACTATCTGGAAAGTGAAGGATTTTTAGTCAAAAGCCCCAAACAAGCCA
>JAOZQE010000007.1:0-37072 GCA_029932385.1 bacterium
ACGTTTACTGTACTTGCTGATAATGTTTTTTTTATTCAGATAAAATATAATTCTATTATAGGTTGATTATGGCGACTACATACGACTTTACTGCTAACGATTGGGTCGTCTATATTGTCGGTCAGCAGAATATCCGGAAAGGACTTCTGGCATCATTTTTAGAACGTGAGTTTGATTTCTGTTGTCAGGTCGCTGAGAATGGTTATGATCATCCTCCATCAAGCTTTGTCGGTAGCCGTTCTTTGCTGTTACTGAGGGATTGTTCAGGTGACAATGCTGAGGATGTCCTTGGCTATGTCGCAACTTTTGGTGACCGTCTGCTATCGGATAAAAAGATCTATATGGCTCTGATTAATATTGCCCCTGATCTTGAGATCGAGGCTGAGTTGTTAAGGCGCGGGGTGCGTGGGGTGATTATCGGTAGTCATGTCGCACCCGATCTCCTGCTACGTTTTATCGGGGCAGTTCTATCTGGTGAGTTGTGGTTTCCTAGGCAGCTTATTAGCCGTTGTATTCTTGAGAGCCGGGGGCAGATAGCAGCAAATGAAGGTGGAACACCGGCACCTCTTAAATCTATACTGCCAGTCACTTTATCTGTTAGAGAGAAAGAAGTGTTAATGGAAATCGGTATCGGTTCAACAAATGATCAGATTGCTGATCACCTGTGCATCAGTCAGCATACGGTTAAAAGTCACGTCTATCGTATCTTCAGAAAAATACATGTACCTAACCGTCTTCAGGCAGCATTGTGGGCCTCTAAGTATTTAGTATGAATTACTGTAAATATATCAAGTAATGGGTAATTGATTGATGAGTGTACCCTTATGAATGAGATCCAGAAGATTACTTTTTAAAAACTGTGATACATCAGTGATTCAATTTATAGAAACTGTCGACCGAAGCCTTAGGACTCATAAAAACCTGTAAAAGTGTCGGTTTTCTTTACAGATAATTAACGTAATTTCAATAGGTCAATTATCTTAGTGCCTTACATTTTGGCATATTAAATGCATAATCCGTATGGTGTATTATAACTAGATATTTAACGTAGCTGTTGTTTCACAAATAATCATATTCAATTAATAGATGATTGATTGTTGGTGGTACCGTTATTTTTTTGGTTATGGATGAGATTCCTAAGAGTACTTTTTTTAAGAATAATCCTTTTTTAATACTTTTGACGGGTTGATTTTTTCTCTGTATATAGTATATAGGTCGTATGACAAAGTCATTTGGAAATTGATTGATTTTGATTTCTAGAAAAAGAGAGTTACGGTCGGTTTTTCTTCGTAGTTATATATAGCTGGAAGCTATTTTATTTGACTGACGGGTGAGATTATGGAAAGAAGGGTGGTTACCAGATACAACCTGCAGGTTCCGGCACATGTTGAGATTGTGCCTAGTGACGGTGAGGTTCAATCCTTTGAGTGGAAAACCCGGGATGTCTCATCCAGCGGAGCTTTTCTACTGACTGAGGGTCATGCTTTGGAGAATGGTACAGACCTTAAGGTTAATCTCTTTCTAAACTCTTTTTCCGGTGCTGGTTCATGGGTCACCATGAATGGTCAAGTTGTACGTTCAGAGTCTGAAGGGGTCGGTGTCTGTTTTGATGGTCAATATCAGTTTGTAAGTGAAGCTCCTGATCTCAATATGTAGAATTAGGATTTTATATCCTTTTAAAGTTGTTCAGCAAAATGGCAATAATAAAAACCGGTTCAGAAATTATTTCTGTCCCGGTTTTTTTAATATTAACCAGAGGATGAAAAGTTGATGAGTATTTTGGTGACCGGTGCGGCCGGTTTTATCGGTTTTCATTTGAGTCGTCGGCTGCTGGCTGATGGAGTAAATGTGGTCGGACTGGACAACCTGAATGACTATTATGATGTTAAATTAAAAGAGGATCGCCTGGCAATTTTGTCGCGAGCTGACAACTTCACTTTTGTCAATCTCGATCTGGTTGACAGTGTCGCTATGGCTGAGCTCTTTAAAATAAATACTTTTCAGAAGGTCGTCAACCTGGCGGCGCAGGCCGGAGTCCGTTACAGTCTGGAAAACCCGAAAGCTTACGTTGACAGTAACCTTTCGGGTTTTCTCAATATTCTGGAGGGCTGCCGCCATAATCAGATTAAACATCTGGTCTATGCTTCTTCAAGTTCGGTTTACGGGCTCAATACCAGGATGCCGTTCTCGGTTCACGATAATGTTGATCATCCGTTAAGTCTTTATGCTGCCAGTAAAAAAGCGAATGAACTGATGGCGCATTCCTACAGTCATCTCTACCAGATCCCGGTTACCGGATTACGCTTTTTCACAGTTTACGGTCCCTGGGGTCGGCCGGATATGGCCCTTTTCCTTTTCACTAAGGCCATTCTTCAAGGTGAGCCGATCAAGGTTTTCAACCATGGTCAGATGGAGCGGGATTTTACTTATGTCGATGATATTGTTGAGGGTATTGTCAGATTGCTGCCGACACTGCCGCAACCAAATCCTGACTGGAATGGTGCTGATCCCGATCCCGGCAGCAGCCCGGCACCTTATCGGCTCTATAATATCGGTAATCACAGCCCGGTTAAACTGCTTGATTTCATCGCTATAATTGAAAAATCTCTAGGTTGTGAGGCCCGTAAAGAGTTCTTGCCGATGCAACCTGGTGATGTGCCCGCGACTTATGCGGATGTTGAAGATCTCAGCCGGGCCGTAGGTTTCAGCCCGGAGACTCCCCTCGAACAGGGGATTGAAGAGTTTGTGAAGTGGTACCGCCGTTACTTCAAGGTCTAGGTTTTCTGGCTCACCGCTTCGGAGTTGAACTGAAGTTTGTATAAATTAGCGTACTCTCCATCTTTCAGCAGGAGTTCAGCATGAGTTCCGACCTCTACAATCTGCCCGTTGCTCATCGTTACTATTCGGTCAGCGTTGGTAATGGTTGAGAGGCGGTGGGCAATAACCAGAGTGGTACGATCCTGCATCAGGCGGGTGATTGCCTCTTGGACTTCACGTTCGGATTCGGTATCCAGAGATGATGTTGCCTCATCCAGAATCAGGATGGGTGAATTTTTTAACAGGGCTCGGGCAATCGAGAGGCGTTGTTGCTGGCCGCCGGAGAGACGGATGCCGTTTTCGCCGACAATAGTATCGTAGCCTTCCGGTAGATTTTCGATGAAATTATGGGCGTTTGCGGATTTAGCTGCGGCAAAAAGATCGTCATCACTGACATCTGACCGGCCGTAAGAGATGTTGACCCGGATAGTGTCGTTAAAGAGAATTGTCTGCTGTGACACTATTGCAATCTGCTGGCGCAGAGAGCGTTGGCTGAGAGTCCGGATATCATAGTCATCAATGGAGATCTTACCGGATGTCACATCGTAAAAACGGGGCAGAAGATTTACCAGCGTGGTTTTGCCGCTACCGCTCCGGCCGACAATCGCCACGGTCTCGCCTTTTCTGATTGTCAGCGATACCTTCTTTAAAATCTCTTCCTCTTGATTATAAGTAAAATCAACTGATTCATAGCGGATGCTGTTATTGAAATCAGGAAGAGTGACTGCATCATCCAGGTCTTTAATCTCCGCTTCAGTATCGAGCAGTTCAAAAACTCGGGTACCGGCGGCAAGAGCCTCCTGCACCTGGTTGTTACTGCGGTTTAATGAGCGGATCGGGCCGTAGAGCATAAACAGCGCCGTCATGAAGGAGAAAAAATTGCCTGGAGTCGATTGCCCGTTGATTACCTGACTACCACCGTACCAGATGACCGCTGCGGCTGCAATGCCGCCGAAAGTCTCCGAAATCGGAGCGGTTAATGATTTTACCCGAAGACGTTTGATTCTCAGGGTAAAAAGTTTTTCGTTGACCCTGAAAAACTCCCGCCGGTTAAAATTCTCCATAAGAAAAGCCTTGATAATCCTGATGCCGGTAAAACTCTCCTGCAGGAAGGATGATATTTCAGCTATCTGTGACTGACCCTTTTTACTGAAACGGCGTAGTTTGCGGCTGTATTTAATAATCGGAAAGAAGAGTAGAGGCAGAATTACAAGGGCGATAATCGCCAGTTGCCAGTCGCGGTAGAAGAGTACACCGATAAGTCCCAAAGCTGTAATGATCTCTTTCAGGAGTCCGGCGATAACGCTTGATACTGACCGCTGAATCATGCCGATATCATAGATGACACGTGAGGTTAGAGATCCACTCGGGATGGCGTTGAAAAAGGAGAGAGAGAGGCTCTGAATGTGGTTGAAAACCTCTTCCCTGATATCCGTAACAATCCGGTTGCCGACAAAACCGATAAAGTATGACTGAAAGTAATTCGAGACTCCTTTGACAACAAAAATCAGAATAAGAACCAGCGGCAGGAGCTTCAGCATGGTAGCATCCTGTTGCAAAAAGATATCATCTAAGGCCGGTTTTACGAGAAAGGCGATTGCTGAAGTCAGAAGCGAGAAGATGATCATAAAGATAATCGCCAGCGACAGTTGTAGCCGCAAAGGTTTGACGTAGCGTAAAAGGCGGCGGTAATTATGCATGTTGACTCATTTCTTTGATGATGGCCTCAGCTGCCCGCTGTGGGGCTCCGGGTTCCCCAAGTCTGGATTTGACTTTTCTAAGTTCTGTTATGGTCTGGGTATAGCGGCGGCGATTATCAAGGATGGCCCGCATCTGGGCGACAATATTTTCCGGCACAGTTTCATTTTGCAGAAGCTCCGGGACGATCTCTTTGCCGGCAATCAGGTTGACCAGGCTGAAAAAGGGGAGTTTGACCACTCTTCTGCCGATTTCATAGGATATCCGGCTGGTTTTGTAGACGACTACCATTGGTACTTCAGCCAGGGCCGTTTCCAGGGTTGCGGTTCCGGATGTGACTATGGCAAAAGCGGCATCTTTCAGAACCGTCTTCAGTGGTTCCCGGAGCAGAGTTACGTGGTTACGAAAGTCGGCGGGGATCAGTCCGGCAACCATTGTTGATGAAATTGATGGAGCTATCGGAATGAGAAAACGAGACTCCGGTTTTTCTCTGGCATAGAGACGGGCCGCAGTGATCATCTCCGGCAGAAGATATTTGATTTCACCCATGCGGCTGCCGGGAATCAAAGCGATAGTGGAGCTTGTCCGGCGATCGCGGCACTTAAAAGTTTTAAACTCATCCAGTAGTGGATGGCCTACATATTCTACGGCCACGTCATGCTGGCGGAAAAAGTCTTCTTCAAACGGCAGGATGACGAGAACCTTATTAATCAGCCGGTTGATGGTTGCAATCCGGCCCTGGCGCCAGGCCCAGACTTTAGGGCTGATATAGTAGACGATTGGAATTTTAAGTTTGTGTGCGAAAGGGGCTACCAGATGCAGGTTGAAGCCGGGAAAGTCGATTAGAACCAGAAGGTCGGGCCGGCTCTCAGACAGATGTTGACGAATGGCTCTGCGGCCGGCAATGATATCGGCAAGGCGGCCTAAAACCTCAGTTAAACCGATTACCGCCAGTCGGGATGACGGGAAGATAAGTTCAACCCCCTCTTCTGCCATCTTGCGGCCTCCGATTCCGGATAACCTGATTTCAGGTACTTCCTGTTTCAGGGCCGCAGCTAGGTTGGCGCCGTGAAAATCCCCCGAATCTTCACCCGCAACCATTACAATGTGGGGAGAGTTTTTCATACTATCCCTTTCGGCAAACTCCTCTTTTTGAGGATTTGATAAAATCTATCATTTCTTTAATTTCCGGAGTTATCTCAAGCTCATTTTCAACCCTCTCGATGGCTTTGGTCAGGGAGAGTCCGGTGGTTCGAAAAAGAATCCGGAAAGCCTGGCCGAGACTTTTTAAAGTCTCTGGATTGAACTGATGTCTTTTTAAGCCTTCACGGTTCAAACCATAGAGCCGGGTGTGGTTGCCGCTAGCGAGGACAAATGGTGGAATATCTTGAGAGACCCCGGCAGTGCCGCCGATAAAAGCGTGGCGACCAATCCGGCAAAACTGATGAATCGCACTTAAACCCCCGATTATGGCGTAATCTCCTACTTCACAATGGCCCGCGAAGGTGGCCCCGTTGGAGAGAATAATATGGTTGCCGAACTGGCAGTCGTGGGCAATGTGCGAGTAGGCCATGATGAAATTATGCGATCCTATGCGGGTAAAACCGCCGTCGAGCTCAGTGCCGCGGCTGAGGGTTGCATACTCTCTGACGACGGTATGGTCACCGATTATAAGCTCAGACTGCCCCCCCTTATGTTTAAGATCCTGAGGATCGGTGCCCACCAGGGCATAAGGGTAGATGCGGCAGGAGCTGCCAATAACAGTTTTGCCTTTAACGGTAGCATGATGATCAATGACGGTACCGCTGCCAAGATCAACTTCTCCTTCGATGACCGCGTAAGGGCCGACAGAGACATCTTCAGCGAGGGTTGCCTTATCAGATATGATCGCAGTAGGGTGAATTTCCGACATAACTTTTAACCTCCTATACTGGCCATCATTTCAGCCTCACAGACAAGAATGCCGTCAACCTCGGCCCGGCCGGAAAATTTCCAGATATTACGGCGGTGGTTAAGCAGTGACATGGTCATGACCAGAGTATCACCCGGGCGTACAGGTTTACGGAAGCGGGCTTTGTCAATACTCATGAAGAAAATTTTGGTATCAGAATCTGCGTTCCCAGCCTTGAGGCCCGAAGCCTCTAGCCCGAAAATCCCGGCTACCTGAGCCATGGCTTCAATTATCAAAACTCCGGGCATTACCGGGAAATTAGGGAAATGGCCACCGAAAAAAGGTTCATTATAGGTGACGTTCTTAATCCCGACAATACCTTTGCCGGGATTAAGTTCAATAATCTTATCAATCAGCAGAAACGGGTAGCGATGCGGCAGATAATCCATGATCTGCTGGATGTCCATTAATGGTGAAGACATATCTTAATCCTATTTTTTCTGGTTGTTTGCGGCCCAACTGTCATAGGCTTTAATCAATTTATCGGTCACATCGTTACTGTCGTCAGCATAGATGATGCCGCTGCGTTTTTCAAGGATGAGCTGGTACTTGCCGCTTTTGCCGAATTCCGAGGTTACAATCTCAAGATCTTTCAACATTTTTTTCAGGAATTCTCCTTCCAGGGATTTCATGTCTTTTTCAGAATCAGAGACGAAAATTTTAAAATCACGAACCTTTTTCTGATAAGTGCTCTCTTTCTCCTGACGTTTTTCAGGGCTCAGCATCATACCCTGACGTTCGAGTTCTTCCTTCATCGCTGCAATATCAGTCTGTTTCTTCTGCAGGATTTCTCTGAGTTCATCCTGGCGGGCTTTTATCTTTCCCTTGGCAATCTGACCCTGGGCTGAGAGGGCCATGACTTTCTGCAGGTCGATATAGCCGAACTTAAAATTCTTGTCTGCAGCCTGAACCGAAGCCAGGCTCATAAGTAACATTCCCACAGTAATAATTGATACTAACAGATACTTTTTCATTTTGTTCTCCTTTTAGAAGGTTAATGGTTTTAAGTTCTCATTGCTAAAATCTATAAAAATATCAGAACTTTTTGAAAGTAACAGAGTAAACTGAAAATTAGAAGAAGCTCCCGATCGAGAAATCCCAGACGTTGTCTTCTTCGTCGTCTTCGGGGCTTAAGTTAAAGCCCCACTCAATCCGCAGGGGTCCCATTGGTGATTTCCAGCGAATCCCGAAACCGACACTGTGCCGGAGATCGAAACTTAAATTTTCATTATCATTGAAAGCCTTACCGGCATCGTAGAAAACTACTCCCTTAAGACCCATATTCTCAATCAGAGGGAAAATCCATTCCGCACTTAAAATCAGCTCTTTGGTACCACCGATAACATCGCCATTTAGATCTTCCGGTCCGGCTTCACCGAAATCAAAACCGCGTACGGTTTGCAGGCCCCCGACATAGAAACGTTCGTAGAGAGGCAGATCCTGGCCGCTATAGCCATCGGCATAGCCGACGCGGCCCCAGAAATGAAAAGCACTCTCCCACTTGAAGGGATAGAATTTGTGCCCTTCAAGGATGACTTTGTAGAAGTCATTATCAAAGCCTAAAGGGCCACCCGCCAGAACCACCGTTCCCTTAACTTTATAGCCTCGAGTCGGAAAGAGATAGTTGTTGCGTTTATCGCGGCTCAGCGTAAAGTAGACTTGGCTGGTTTCAGTGGTTCCCTCTTCATCCTTAAGATATTCTGAGGCGCTGCGGCTGACATTGTAGACCTTCACTTTCTCCCAGCGGTATCCGGTTGACCAGCTTGTATACTCGTCAATCGGTTTGCCGAAGTGGACTCTGAAACCCTGCTGGGCCGTGTCGTAGGCATCATATTCATAGTCTTCGTTATAGACATTTACCCCGGCACTCATATCCATGTCAAGGAAGTAGGGGTCGGTCAGGCCGAGATTGTAGAACTGGCGGGCGCCTGAAAGCTCAACATTGAAAGTCGCATCAAGACCTTTACCCAGCCAGTTCGGCTGAGAGATGTTGGCAACCCCGATAATGCTGTCAACCGTACTGTAGCCGAGCCCGATGCTGAAACTTCCGGTTGAGCCTTCAACCACATTGACGTTTACATCAATGGTTTCATCGTCATTCTGGACAGTCTGGATATCCGCTTCTGAAAAGAACTGGGTATTATTGATCCGCTCCCGGCTCCGTTTGAGAGCTGAGCCGCTGAAAAGATCCCCTTCAGCGAAACGCAGCTCCCGGCGGATAACTTTGTCCCGGGTTTTGGTGTTGCCCGCGATATTAATCCGTCCGAACAGGAATTTTGTTCCCCGATTAATATGGTAGGCAACACTTATCTGGCGTTTTTCCTTGTCGATGCTGGTTTGTGGATCAATATCAACATAAGCATGACCGCGGTCGGCAAAAAAAGTCGAGAGGGTTTCAATATCATTCTGCAGTTTAAGATTGCTGAAAGTCTCACCCGGTTGTCCCTGGAGAATCATAACCAGACTGTCGGTTGTTTCGTCTTCACCCTCCGGATCTATGACCTCAACCTTACCCATGGTGAAGACTTCACCCTCATCGATATTGAAATCGAGATAGATCCATTTGCGATTTTCATCAAGGGTTATTTTTGGTTTACTGACTTTGACCTGAACATATCCTTGACTCAGATAGAATGATTTAAGTATCTTGGAATCATTGGCCAGTTGCTCCTGGTTGAGAACTCCGGCATCGGTAATCCAGGTCAGGAAAAAACTGTAGGTTTTGGTCTGGAGTTTACGTCGCAAAGACCATGAGCTGAATTCGTCATTACCGTGAAAGCGGATCTCTTTGACGTAACATTTCGGCCCCTCATCAACCAGAAAAATTAGTTGCACCCGATTTTTACCGGCTTTAATCGTTTTAGTGGTGATGCGTATGGAATAGAAGCCTTCGTTCCGGTAGAAAGCTTTCATTTTGGCCACACTTTCGCCCAGTTTTTCCTCGTTCAGAATACTGAAGGTGTGCAGGGTTATCTCTTTGAGTAACTCTTTGCGTTTTATCTCGTTGTTGCCCTTGATGGTGATTGTACTGATAGTTGGTTTTTCAGTCACAATCAGAGCCACTTCGACTCCATCACCGACACGCTTAAGATTGACCATCAGGTTGTCAAAGAACCCCAGACTGTAAAGATCTTTCAGATCCTGATCAAGAGTTTCTTGTGATAACGGTTCACCGGTTTTAGTCTGCATCTTATCGGTGATCGTATCTTTGGTTACCTTCTTATTGCCGAGGACAATGATCGAGTTGACGGGCAGGTTGGCAAATGCCGTATTGTCGGCCCAACAAAATTGCGGAGCTGTGAGCAGGGTCGCAATGATCAGCAGCAACCAAGGGGAAATGAGCCAGTTGAAGGTTTGTTTTTGGTTCATATCTAAAGTATCTGTCCGTTTTCTATGGTAATAGTTCGGTCCATTTTCGCTGCCAGCCGCTGGCTGTGGGTGACCAGTAAGAGGATTGTGTTAAACTCCCGGTTGCACTCTAAGAGCAGGTCAACAATCTCGTCGCTGGTTCCAGCATCGAGGTTGCCGGTTGGTTCATCAGCAAGCAGAGCCTGCGGTTGCATGATCAGCGCCCGGGCCAGAGCAACCCGCTGCTGTTCGCCGCCGGAAAGCTCGCCCGGTTTGTGTTTTTTACGTTGCTCAAGCCCGACCTTTTGCAATAGTTGCGTTGCTTTTTCCCGAGCGAGAGGAGTTGAATCACCATTGATCAGAGCCGGAGTCATGACATTTTCCAAAGCGGTGAATTCCGGCAACAGGTGATGGAACTGAAAGACGAACCCTAATGCCTGATTGCGCCATTTTGCCAGTTCATATTCAGATTTACTGAAAATATCTGTACCGGATACCTTGATTGTGCCACTGCTGGGTTTGTCCAGTGAACCGATAATCTGCAGCAGGGTGCTTTTCCCGGCCCCGGATTCGCCGCAGATAGCGATTCTCTCCCCGGTTTTAATCGTAAAGTCGACTCCTTTAAGGACAGGAATCTCCCGTTTGTCGAGGAAGAAACTTTTTTTCAGGGCTACCGCTTCTATCATGAGAAACCCGGCCTGAAGTTGTTACAGGTTCTTAGATGCCGGTTGTCATTCGCGGCCTGAGCTGTCCGGATGACTTGATTTCCGGTGAAGATTGATGACGACATTAAAGGTTCCTATTCGTAACGCAAAGCTTCTGCCGGGAGCAGGCGTGAAGCACGATAAGAGGGATAAAGGGTCGCGATGAAAGCTAGTACCAGTGAGAGGGCCGCAGTTGCTGCCAGATGAAAGAGCTGCAGGTCTACTGGTAGTGAGGTTTCAAAATAGTAGACATCTCCCGGTAGAGTGATGAAATCATAGCGTTTCAGTAACTCACAGATAATCAGTGACCCGGCAAGTCCCAGCAGAGTGCCAGCAAAGCCGATAATCATTCCTTCCCAGACAAAGATACGCATAACTCTGGAGGCGGAGAGACCCATGGTTTTTAAAATGGCAATCTCTTTATGTTTTTCCATGACCACCATAATCAGAGTGGAAATTATGTTGAAAGCGGCCACCATGATAATCAGGGCCAGGATTATAAACATCGTTATCCGTTCAAGTTTCAAGGCCGCAAAAAGATTGCGGTTCATGCTGATCCAGTCCCGAGCCCAGTAGGGGTAGGCGAGTTCCTGTTGAATCTCCTTTGCGATTTCACCGGAGTCGTAGATATTTGTAACTTCAACCGCAATTCCAGAGACCTGAGCCGGCAGGGCAAAAAATTTCTGGGCCGCGGCCAGAGTCGTGTAGCCCAGAGCCGAGTCGTATTGATACATGCCCGAAGTGTAAGTGCCGATAACCGAAAAACGCTGCATTCGGGGAATCAGACCCAACGGGGTCGGTGAGCCGCTAGGGGCAACCAGACGCAGATTGGAACCCGGTTTGACACCAAGATTTTTTGCCAGCTCACTGCCCAGTATGATCTCCGGGGACGAATTTTTGTTCTCTTTGCCGGTCGAAAAATAGTGGCCGTCGACCAGCATTCCCTCAAGCTTTTTACGGAGCGGATCGTGATTCTGGTCGATCCCCCGGATTCCGGCACCGCTGACCTGTCGGCCCCGGGTCAACATCGCCTGACTCAGGATAAAAGGGGCGGCCTCTTTAACGCCGCTCAGTTTACTTATAGTTGTCGTCAGGCTTTCGTAGTTTTTAATCGCACCACCGTATTTCATCACCATGATATGCGCGGTGTTGCCTAATATCTTTTTTTTCAACTCCTTTTCGAAGCCGCTCATGACAGCGATGACCACCACCAGAGCCATTACTCCCAGAGCTATTCCCATAATTGAGATCAGCGAGATCAAGGAGATGAATACCTGCTTGCGCCGCGCCAGAAGATGACGCAGGGCGACGAAAAGTTCAAACCTCAAAGTTTAAGCCTGTTCCGGTTTGAGAAGTGGAAAAAGAATGACGTCGCGAATCGATGCTGAATCGGTGAAAAGCATTACTAACCTGTCAATCCCGATGCCTTCACCCGCAGTCGGGGGCAGACCATATTCCAGGGCTCGCAGGTAATCGGCATCAAACTGGTGAGCTTCCAGATCACCGGCGGCTTTATCCTGAAGCTGTTGTTCAAAACGGGCCTTCTGGTCAAGCGGGTCATTGAGTTCGGAAAAAGCGTTGGCCATCTCCCGGCCGGCGATGAAAAGCTCAAATCTGTCGACAACCTCGGGATTGCTGTCATTGCGCCGGGAAAGGGGTGAAATCGCCACCGGATAGTCGGTGATAAATGTCGGCTGAATAAGCTGTTCTTCAACCTTTTCATCAAATAGTTTCATCAGGCATTTTGCGTGACACTCCCGCTCCAGGGGTGCCATTTCCAATCCCAGTTTATCAATTATTGCGAGAGTCTTTTCATGGCTGTCGAGTTGGGCGGCATCAATCTCAGCATATTTTTCAATAGCCTCAATTACGGTAAGGTGATCCCAGGGTGCGGTAAAGGTTATCTCCTGACCCTGGTAGTTAATAGTATCACTGTCGTTCAGGGTTCGGCAGATTGTGGTGAAGAGCTCTTCAGTGATGCTCATCAGGTCGAGATAAGTGGCATAGGCCTGATAGAATTCAATCATCGTAAATTCAGGGTTGTGTTTTATCGAAATACCTTCGTTGCGGAAGTTACGGTTAATCTCGAAAACTCTTTCGAAACCGCCGACCACCAGCCTTTTAAGATAGAGCTCCGGGGCAATACGCAAATTCAGGTCAAGGTCCAGGGCGTTATGATGAGTTGTGAACGGCCGCGCCGCAGCCCCGCCGGCAACGGCCTGCATCATCGGGGTTTCGACCTCAAGAAATTCTCTCTCTTTGAAGAAATCTCTAATCGTATCAATGATGATGGTTCTTTTGATGAAGGTGTCGCGAACTTCCTGATTAACAATCAGATCGACGTAACGCTGCCGGTAGCGGGTTTCAATATCTTTCAGGCCGTGCCACTTCTCCGGTAGCGGCCGCAGCGATTTGGTCAGAAGTCTGATTGCGTCTGCCTGAACCGTTAACTCACCGGTTCTGGTTTTAAAAATCGTACCGCTGACTCCCACGGTATCACCGATATCAAGAAGTTTGAAAACTTTGTAGTTATCATCACCGACCAGATTCTTGCGGATATAGGCCTGAATCTTGCCGCTGCGATCCTGCAGGTGAATGAAGGCCGCTTTGCCGAAGGTTCTCAAGGAGACAATACGTCCAGCGATGGTCGCCGCGGGAGAATTCTCTGCCAGATTCTCCGCTTCAATTTCATTGTATTCAGCAAGTATGGCTGCGGCGGTGTTGGCAGGGGTGAAATCGTTAGCAAAAGGGTTGATTCCTAAGGCTCTGAGCTCTTCCAGCTTTTTTATGCGTTGCTGGCGTAAACTATTTTCGTTGTCCTGGGTCATAGTAAAATATACCTGATGTAAATTTAATGATTTATGGGGCTCACAACTGGAAAGTGCTGGCGTTCTGGTTTATTGGTGCCCGGTTTTCAGTCGGTTGCTTGATATCCAGCTCATTGCCTAATTAGAGTTGTTGATCCGCTTAAGCTCTTTAGTGGCCTGGTCAGCAAAAGTGCCTCCGGGTGCCAGTTTCAAGAGATGCTCAAAAGCTTCAACGGCTTTATTCTTTTCCCCGCTGGCTTCTTCTATTTTTCCGATTTGCAGCCAGACTCCGGGATGATCCGGAGAAATCTGCTGAGCTTCATCAATCTCTTCACGGGCAAGTGTGAGACGATCAGTGGCAAAATAGAGCCGGCTCAGTTCGTAGTGAGAGGGGAAATAGTCCTTATTGAAACTGATCGCCTTATTATAGCACGCCTGTGCCTGCAGGTTTTTATCCTGCAACCGATAGAGGTTGCCGAGGTTGTGATAAGCTTTTTCCGGAGTATGGTAAAGAGAGTTGCTGCCAGCTTTTAAAAACTCAGTTTCAGCGAGGGCGAACTTTTTCTGCTGCATATAGATCGTACCCAGAGTGTTGTGGGCTTCAGCGAACCCGGGATCCATGACCAGAGCGTCTTTAAGTTTGATGATCGCTTTGTCGGGATCATTCTCAACCAGTGCGACTAGAGCGCCAAGATAGCGGGTGCGTTTGTCAGCAATTCCGGCTTCATTGACCTTATCCAGTCCGGTTTTTACCAGGTCGTAATCGCGGGCATTAAATGCATTAAGCAGATTTTCATAAAATTGTTCCGAAAGTTCACGCTTTTCCGGCTCCTTGGTGGAGGAACCGGCACAACCGAAAATGGTTAGTAGGCAGCACAGGAGCAGAAAAAAGGTTATGGCTCTTCCGGGTCTGGGTAAACTGTTATTTAATGTTGACATGGCAATATTATTATACACCTGAAAAAAAGATAAGCCCTCAATCGCCGGTCAGAGTTTGTTGAGGGCTGTGATTTGTAAGTATGACTGTATGTTGCGGCCGGCCATGTCAAAATTATGAGTCAGTCGTTCGGGGCTGTTCGCAAATTCGCAAATTAAAGTTGTATTTGGATTATGATTTGGCGTTATTACGCAGGCTGAGCAGACGTTCTTCGGCCCAGGGTTTAAAAAATGAGCGCTGCAGAAGCTGAATCATATTTTCATAAGTCGCAATTGCTTTTTCCGGTTGATTGCTCTTTTCGTAACTCAGTCCTAAAAGAATATAAAGGTCTTCATTGAGGAAGCTCTGTTCAGTCTGCATACCTTCCAGAATAGAGATAGCATCGGCATATTTTTCCTGCTGGAAATTAATTGACGCGACTCCGAAATTTTGCAGGTCTTTGAGGTGGCGGTCGACACTGCTGGTACTGCTCTGGTAGGTGGTCGCAGCTTCATCAAGTTTACCGGCCCGGTATTCCTGATTTGCCATGAGATAGTTGGCGACCGGTCCGACAATGGTGCCGCTGTAGGATGCGAGAATTGCTTGTAACGGTTCCTGTACTGCAGCAATCGCAGTACCCGGTTTCTTCTCGATAGTCAGCACGGCTTGATTAAGCAAGTGCCGGGCATCTTTATCTCGGTCGCTGATGTACCAGAAACTGCCGATAGATGCTATGCCTACGGCAACCAGAACAACTACTGCGATTGATATGAGCTTGCGATGTTTATTTGCGTAGTCGAGAGCTGAGTAGGTGGTTTTGACGAAAGCATCGGGTTCACGGAGCTCCCGGCGGACAGATATCTTTCCTTTAGACATTTTCTAACTCTCTCCTTTGTAAAAAGTTGCGCAAAATTAAGGGGTTGTGTAGATGAAAAAAAATTATAATAAAGACTTGAAAAGACTAATTTTACAAACCTCGCACCTTTATCACAGGAGGACGGATGAAGCAATGAAAATCGTTTTACTTTATGTCTTAGCGGCCGATTCCAACTAAATTTGAGGCGAGCCGAAAAACGGCGGATCAAAAAAAGCCCAACATTATAATTAAAAATGTTGGGCTTTTTTTTAATTTATCGACAATCTTTCCAGTTTGCAGGTTGTTAGACAATATAGTGAGACTGAATCAGCTTTTAAGCAAACCCGCTCAAACAACCTGCTGTGGCAGAAGTTGTAGCTTAGGCTTTATCCTTCTTCACGGTCTTGGCCTTAGTCTTAGACGGAGCGGCTTTTTTACGCGGAGCTTTGGGTTTTACTTTAACCGCCCCATCTTTTTTAGCCTTGGCCGGACTCTTTTTTACCTCTTTCTTTACTGCCGGTTTAACCTCGGCGGCTTTGGCTTCAGCTTTCGGTGTCGGGGTACTGGCTGCGCTGGTGTCGGCAGTGGCGGGTATATCCTTTTTCTGATCCTCGTCCTCGGTGCCGAGATCCTCCGACGGATTTTCGGCTTTTATTTCGTTGATCTCATCAATCAGCATCTCCTGTTCCTGGTCAAGATCTGCAATCGTCAGCAGAAGCTGGGAAATCTCATCCTTTTCCCAGATATCTTCATCCTGTTGCAGGGCTTTGAAAATGTAGATTCTTTCACCCAGATGGCGCAGCTGTAATTTGCGGCGGTTACTGATTGCCATGAGTTTAGCTTTGCGACTGCCCATTCGGCACAGCCTGCCGATTTGATAATTGATCTTCTCGAATGTGGAATTGGCCATATCTAGTTATCCTCCGCTAAATTATTTGCGGTATTAGGTAATAAAAAGCTGAATACTTGTCAAGTTTTTTATTTTCGGGTTGTGTTTATTTTTTTTCCGTGTAAATTAGGAGAGTTCTGAATTGGTGCGCACAAAAATTTTTGGATTAAAGTATTTTTTATCATGAACGGTAAAATCTGGATTGTTATCCCGGCTCGTTTTCAGGCTCGCCGCTTTCCTGGGAAACCACTGGCCAGGCTGCACGATAAGCCGATGATTGCCTGGGTTCTTGAGGCCTGTCAGGCGGTTAAATCACCCTGTGAAGTGGTGGTCGCTACGGATGATCAGAAGATTGCCGAGGTGGTTAAAGCTTACGGCGGCCGGGTGGAAATGACGGCTGCTTTTCATCCCAGTGGTACCGCCCGGCTGGCTGAGGTGGCGCAACGTAATCCGCAGGTTGAGTGGTTTGTGAACGTGCAGGGAGACGAACCGGGAATTGAACCAAAGTTGATTGATAAGGTTATCGAATGTTTGCGACAACATTCTGATCCTGACCTGATTGTCTCCGCCGCTACCGTTTTGCAAGATTCTGCTGATTACAATTCACCTCATGTCGTCAAGGTTGTTACTGACCTTAAAGGCAGGGCTCTCTATTTCTCCCGGGCCGCAATCCCTTTTTTTCAGAATAAGTCAGCCGCAGCCGGTGTTGTTACCGGTGATCATTCTCCGGTGCGTCAGCATATCGGTATCTATGGTTACAGTGGTGCTTTTCTGCGGCGATTAAAATCGCTGCCGCCGGGGAAACTGGCCGCAGTGGAAAACCTTGAGCAGTTAAACTGGCTTGAAAATGGGTTTGCGATTGAACTTGTCGCTTGCGATTCACCCTGGTCGGGGATCGATACTCCTGAGGAATTAGAGCGTTTTGCCGCTGCCTGGTCCGGACCCGGGTACGCGGCGGAGGATTAAAAACAGGATTATGAGCGACTGGATTGAGATCGAGCGAGACGACAGTCATATCCGGCGGGAGCGAGAGAAGGCCCGGCAGATGCGCGGCAGCCATTATTGGCAGCGCCTGCTGCAGAAAGGCGAGTGTCATTACTGCCATAAAAAATTTCCGGCCGCTGAGTTGACGATGGATCATGTTGTGCCGCTGGTGCGCGGCGGCCGCAGCGTTAAAGGCAATGTGGTTCCCTGCTGTAAAGAGTGTAATAATCGAAAGCAGTACAAAACCCCGGTGGAGATGATTTTGGAGGATATATAGATGGGCCAGGTTGGTAAAGAGGCGAATATTGAGGTTGATGTTGCGACGGAGAAATTTGCAGTTGCGGATATTTATGCTCAGTTTGTCGCAGGTGAGAGTGATGCGATTGGAACCATGGTTATGCATCACGGCCGGGTTAAATATCCGGGCAAAGTTCTGGCGGATTTTAAGCTGGTAAGTCTGGATGCCCTGGTGGATGATGTTTGTGAAGGGCTGCGTACGATTGCAATTGATGCGAGTTGGAAATTTTTACTCCAGCGTATATATATTCTGCATCGTTTAGGTGAGGTTGAACGTGGGGGTGATGTCCTCCTGGTGATCTGTTCAGCAGTGACCCGTGGTGATGCTTTTAAAGCCTGTTCCTGGATCGTAGATGAAATAAAAAAAGAGCAGCTCATCGCTTTGCGTGAGCTGCCTTAGAAGAAAGGTTCGATATTTTCAGGATATTCTTTACTTAGAAAGCGCCTAACTGACAGGGAGTAATTTTTATCTTGCCGGCTTCACAGGCCGCTGTGATGTCGGTTTTTTTGAGTTTGAAATCTGCGGCTATCTGCCAGGCCTTAAGGCATGAGAGTGAACCGTCAGTCAGGTTTTCCTTTAATGTCTTAATAAGTTTCGGTTCCGGATTTGCCGCTGCAGCAATCTTCTCTTTCTGTTCATGACCGAAAAGGCCGAGCTGGCAGCCGGAGAGACGTATTTCCATAAGGTCGGCCGTGCGCCCCACATCTGCAGGGCTGAAGCCGGTTTCCAGGGCCAGTTTGTGGGCTCTGCTACAGCTTAAACGGTTCTCGACTAATGCTTCCCTGATGCTTGTTTCCAGTATTTCCGGGATTGATCTATCTTGGTGCTTGGCGGCGTAATTGCCGGCATCACTGTGGGTCATTGGGATTACCTCTTTTCAGTTTCAGATGGAGTCGGTTTCTGTTTAGGTTCACTTTTGCCGTCAATCACTTTATCTTTTTTTGCGTCAGCCACCTGGCAGGCAGGCCGCATTCAGGTTGCAACTCCCATCTTCGGCAGGATATAGGCCTGGAGCAGATACCAGACGATAATCACCCCCGCAAATAATAATATTCCCTTCATTGTTTTCTCCTTAAGTTTTAAGGTTACGGCACTCTTAATTCTATTAAATACTAATATAATACATTTAATTAAATTAATCAACCTTATAGATGTCAAGTTCCTTTCGGCCCCATTGCAAGGCGTCATCATGGGAATTGAAATAGAGGTCAAAACGCCCCTCTCCCTTGATCGCGGAGCCGCGATCTTCAACCCGGCCATAGCCGTAACCGGGGATGTAGAAGCGAGTGCCAAAAGAGTGATAGCGGGTGTCTGCGGCCAGAGTTCCATCATGAGGGAACCAGAGCCAGGGGAAAAAGAGGTACCAAGGACGATGAAAAAGTCCGGGGTTGGGCTCTCTCGGAGTCGTTCCGGAGGCGGTCAGGCCGCTATACTTTTTCCCTTTATTCTTACCGCTTGTGATATAGCGGTTCCAGAAATTAAGTTTAAGAAACATCCAGCTCCCGCGTTCCCATCCGCAACACTTGCCGCAGCCGCAGTAAGCAGTAGTCTCAGCCTTGAGCGGCCGGCCCCGGCCGCCGCAGCCGTAAAGAGTGGTTATGAGAAAAACAGCACAGAGCAGGAGCGCACCGTATCTCAACATTATTTGTAAGCTCGATGAGACATCTTTTTCAGTCATAATCAATGCCTGTCAATCATAATTTTTAAGTTGCGGTTTTTATTTTCTTTAAGTAGTGTCAGAGCTGATTTTTCAGGTTCAAATTAATGCCATATTGGAGATCTCAAGATGAATTTTATCACTAAACTCGAATTAGCACAGCAAAAAAATAACTCACTTCTGTGTGTCGGTCTGGATCCGGTTATGGAACGACTGCCTCCCTTATGCCGTCAGAAAAAAGAGCCGTTTCTGAGCTTTAACCGGGCTCTGATTGCGGCAACCGCCAATCTGGTCTGTGCTTATAAACCGCAGATTGCTCATTACGCTGCCTGCGGAGCGGAGGCTGAGCTGCTGGCGACTATCCGCTATATAAAAGAGAACTATCCCGATATCCCGGTTATCCTTGATGCCAAACGTGGCGACATCGGGAGTACCGCGGAGAAATATGCACTTGAAGCTTTTGAACGATATCAGGCAGATGCGGTTACTGTCAATCCTTATCTCGGGGGTGACTCACTGGAACCTTTTTTGCGCTATGCCGAAAAGGGTGTGGTTATTCTCTGCCGCACCTCAAATCCCGGCGGTGCAGATCTTCAGGGGTTGATGGTAGAAGGCGAAGCTCTCTACCTGAAACTTGCCCGCCTGGCGGCCGGGGTCTGGAATAAAAATGGTAATATATTGCTGGTGGTCGGTGCAACCTGGCCTGAGGAGCTGGCCCGGGTCAGAGAAATAGTCGGGGATATTCCCTTGCTGGTTCCCGGAGTCGGGGCTCAGGGAGGAGATGTTGCAGCGGTTTTGGATGCCGGGCTTGATCGGCGTGGCCTGGGACTGGTGATAAATTCATCCCGGGGCATAATCTATGCGAGTTCCGGTGATGACTTTGCCGTTGCTGCCCGGCAGGCGGCTCTGGATTTACGGGGTGAGATCAATCGCCATCGTCACAAATTGTCATAATTAGATATAATATAGTTGACAAAATTAACTTATGAGTTATACTCATTCTGTGAAGATAAGTACAATCGTTTAAGGAGGTTCTAAAATAATTGCACTACCCTCTTCTGTTTTCAGTCATCAGGGCTGAACCTAAGTGACAGGGAGTACCGGAGAGGTCGTGATCTCCAGGGAGTTTCAGGGTATGTCGGGTGTAAAAGTTCTTGTTGTTGATGATGAAGATGTGATCAGGCGGGGCATTTGCCGGGTCATGGAGGGTCGGGGCTACCAGGCAGAGGCTGCTGAAAGCGGTTACGGAGCGGTTGAAAAGCTCCAGAAAACACCTTTCAGCATCGTCATCACGGATCTTAAAATGCCGGGGATGGATGGCATCGAGGTTCTAAAGGCCATTAAAATCCTGCAGCCGGAGGTACCGGTCATTATCATTACCGGGTATTCCACCGTTGATACTGCGGTGGAGGCAATGAAAAATGGGGCTTTTGATTATATTGCCAAACCTTTTACACCCGATCAGATGATCGAGATGGTCGAAAAAGCACTGGAACAGAAAACCGTGCAGATGCAACGGACTCATCCGGTGGTTGGTCCTAGTCTGAACGGTTTTGAGATCTTTGTTGGTGAGAGCGAAGCGATGCAGAGGGTCTATGCCCGAATCCGACAGGTCGCTCCCACCGACAGTACGGTTCTTATTACCGGTCAGAGTGGAACCGGGAAAGAACTGGTGGCCAAGGCTATTCATAAAAACAGCCTGCGTTGTAATAAGTCCTTTGTCGCAGTCGATTGCACATCCCTGGTCGAGAACCTTCTGGAGAGCGAGCTTTTTGGTCATGTCAAAGGCTCTTTCACCGGGGCCGTACAGACCAAGATGGGATTGTTCAAAGTCGCTGACGGAGGTACCCTTTTTCTGGACGAGATTTCCAATATCAGCCTGGCGACCCAGGGGAAACTATTGCGGGTACTCCAGGAGTTTAAGATAACTCCTATCGGTGGAACTAAACCCATCCCTGTTGATATCCGTCTCATAACCGCTACCAATCGTGACCTGAATGATATGGTCAACGAAGGGCTTTTTCGACAGGATCTTTTTTTCAGACTCAACATCATTCCGGTTAACCTGCCTCTTCTGGTTGATCGAGAAGGAGATCTTCCTCTTTTCGTCGACCATTTCCTGAAAAAATTCTCCGAAGAGATCGGCAAGGAGATCCATGGAATGTCGCCGGCCGCCATGTCCATCCTTGAGCGACATCCTTTTGCTGGAAATGTCAGGGAGCTGGAAAATATTATCGAAAGAGCGGTTGTGCTCACACGCAACAAGCTTATTCAACCCGAGGATCTGGAGATTATGTCCACCTCCGATGATGGTCCTCCTGAGATTATTACGGAGTCCGTTCCCCATAGTGTAGAGGGGCTGAAGGAGGTCAAGAGAGAGGTTCGGGAAAAAGCGGTTGGGCCGGTTGAACGCGCATTCCTTATCCAGGCCCTTGAGCGTAATCACTGGGTCGTTACCCAGGCTGCCAAAGATGTCGGGATGTTGCGGCCCAATTTTCAGGCTATGTTGAAAAAACATAGTATTTCCGTGAGAGATCATTCTGAATAGTCGAAAAAAGGAGAGAGGAGGAGATCGGCATGCGCTTTAAATTGATCGTTCAGATCTCTTTGATTACGGGAATTATCCTTTTGTTTACATCGGCCCTCTTTGGTTATTTCAATATCTCAACTCTAAAACAAGCCTTCCTTAAAAGTGCTGTATCAGACCTCGATCATCTGAGCGAAACCATTTTCAGAGCTGTATTTCATCAGATGCTGGAAAATAATAGGAGTCAGATACAGGTTACAATCGGGGAGATGGGCAAACAGCAGGGGATCGAGCGTATTCGGATCCTCAACCGGGAGGGAATGATAGCCTTCTCTGTCATAACAACTGAAATCGGTACCATTCTTGATAAGGAAAAAGCTCCGGCATGTATGGTTTGCCATAATGAAGAAATGACCAAGGAGACTTGTTTTCCTCTGGAGGATCCCTCACCCTTGGTTCGCAGTAGAATGTTTCTTGATTGTAACGAAAAAAGGGTTTTAGGTTTGATCAGACCCATATATAACGAGAAGACATGCTGGACGGGTGCATGCCATGCCCACTCCAAGGATACGCCTCTTCTGGGTCTTCTGGATATTACTATTTCCGCTAATCCCATGCTTTCGATGGTTCGCAATTATCGCAATAATGCCATTATTCAGATCATCTTTCTGATTCTTTCCATCTCGCTTTGTCTGACCCTGCTTACCAAGAGGTTGATAATTCAACCGGTTCATGCGCTGTTAGAGCACACCCGGGCTGTCGGTAAGGGGGATTGGAGTCTTGTCGAATCGGTGCCGGGGGACGAATTGGGAGAACTCGCGGAGGCGTTCAACGATATGACCGGCAAGCTGAAAACCCACCAGCATAAACTGGAGGAGTGGGCGGCGACACTGGAGACCAAGGTGGAGAAGCGTACGCGCAAGATAAAGGAGATGCAGTCGGTTCTGGTACGTTCGGAAAAACTTGCATCCTTAGGCGAGCTTGTCGCGGGGATCGCCCACGAGCTCAATAACCCGCTTACGGGAATTATGATTCACGCTTCTCTTCTATCTTCTGACCCGCGTCTGGATGAGGGTTTGACGGAGGATTGCCAAACGGTTATTCATGAGGCTGCACGCTGTTCGAAGATCGTCAAAGAACTGTTGGATTTCGCCAGGGTCACTGATCCGCAAAAGGAGATGCAGCCAGTCAGTAAAGTTATAGATAAAACTATCGCCCTGATTGAACATCATGTTGATTTCAGAGACACTGAGGTAATCAAGGATTATGATCCTGACCTTCCGGAAATATTGATGGACGCTTCTCAGATTGAGCAGGTTCTCATAAATATAATGATCAACGCAAGCCAAGCAATGTTGCAGGGGGGTGAACTGGTTTTAGAAACGGGGGTAAATGCATCGAGGGATCGCATCTATATTCGGGTTAAGGATACCGGCTGCGGTATTGCGGCAGAAGATATAGAAAAACTTTTCGATCCTTTTTTCAGCACCAAAGGTCACAATGGCACCGGCTTGGGTCTCTCGGTCTCCTACGGAATTATTCAGTCTCATGGCGGAGAGATCGAAGTTGAGAGCGAGCTGGGTAGTGGCACGGTATTTACAATTACTCTTCCTATTTAAGGTAGCAGCCTTCTAGAAGAGATATAAAAAAATGTCATTCCGGTTTTCATCGGAATGACATTTTTTCATATCTCCTTGAATTTACGCCCCCGATGGAAATGCCCTTGGGAGCTGTTTCCTGGCGTATTAATCCCCCTTTGTTACGGCTTCGGTTGCTGCAGTCTCTTTACCGTGTATTGAGGCCACCGCTCCCTTAATAAATCCCACAACCAGCATAAGAGCCGGAACCAGTTGGGCCACAACGATCAGAGCACAGATACCGACAAATACAGATACGAGAATCCCACTTTTGTAAACCACTGTCTCTGCGGCAAATGCCGGGCTGATAACCGCAAGAACCAAATATAGTGTTGTGATAGCCGTTTTCATGATAAATCCTCCTTTTCGATTCCAACCGAGTGAATTAGTTTTTTAGTTGTTCTTAACTCCCTCGTGATCTTTTGCTTTCCCAAAAACACCCGCCAGCATGGAGCCTATCATTATCAGGGCAGGGACAAACTGTAAGGCAACGATAAGAGCCAAAAATCCGAGAAATATCCATCCTGCGAGGCCTAACTCACTAACCTCTACGCCGCTCGCGGCGAATGCTGCATTTGCTTGCAGGACGGTCATGAGTGCAATGATACGAAATGTGTTTTTCATTTTTCTCACCTCCGCTTAGATTCAAAAGACTTCAATGTCTCTTGGGTTGTATTTCCCATCTTGAAATACAAAATACTTTATATGATCTACATCACTGCATGAAGTGTTCCATTTGTGATATAAATTCTATTTATTTATCTAAATAACTGAATATAAAGAATTTAATTTTTATAACATGAAGGAGTAGGACTTGTAATGTTTTGTCCAGATGTATATATTTTTTGTACAGTGTATGTGTGGAAATGGGTCGTGGGGAAACATTAAATATCCTAAGCCACTGAAAAGTATAGAGTTACTCAATATTATTTGAACGTATATAAAAAAAGTGCCCTTCATTTCCTTCCGCATACATCCTTGTACAGGTTCGTTATTTATGGGAGAGTAGGGGTGAAAGGATAAAAAAAGACCAACCTGAAAAAGGTGGCCTTGTTGGTGGAAATAACAGACTGCTTAAAGGTTTTTCTTGGGTTGTTTTTTGTCTGCGGTTATGTGTAGTCCACAATGGAGACACCGGCGCAGAAAAAGCGGTGTAAATCCATTAAGATGAAAAAGTTTGCCACAACGTGGGCACTTGCCGGCGGTTGTGAGAAGGCTGGATACAAGAACAAGCAGAAACCAGACAGCAAAAACTTTGGCGGTTTGGCGATCCGAATTGGTTAACCGTAGCGAAACCCAGATAGCCGGCACATAAATTAGAATAACGCCCCAAAAAAAACAACGTCGTCGACGAAGGTTTCTCAGTCCCGGGGCGAATTTAGAGAAATCTTCAGTCTGCTCACCTTTCAACCTGATCTCCTGATCATATATTGTCAGCATATAGGCAGAAGGTACAAAGTAAACCAAAAGCTCAATGCCTTTGTCTCTAATTTTCTTTGACACCTATAAGTCTATCACTTATCCAAAAACGCGAGAGTCTTTTCTTCTTTCTTGATGGTTTCACTGCAGACGGACCAGACCCGATAGTTCTCAAGGCTGAGAATCGTCAGACCGGCTATGAATACCGCCCAAAAGTTATCCCGAAGTGTGCCGCTATAGTAATAGAACAGATAAAACGCCGAAAGATAGCCGATGTGCGACCAACCATGAAAGTGGACGGATGCAGTATTCATGCGGCCCAGGATGAGGATAAGGGCGGAAAAAGCGTAGATGATCAGGGCAACACTGATTAGGGTGGAAGAGGGAGAAATGCCCAGGAACTGTCTTACATTTTCGGATATGGGGGGGAGAAATCGAAAGTTGACCGCCGCACCCAGGCTGATCAGGAAAAAAAGGGCTGTCCACCATTTACTGAAGCGTATCTGCTTTTTAAGGCTGAGAATTCGATCTTTAATTTTTTGGTGTCGCTGCTCCGAGCTTGGTATCTCCTCGCTCGGAGCCAATTGATGATTTTGTTTCTGCTTTCGCCGTAAAAACACGCAAAACCCCCGTATGGGTCAATAACCTCGATTAAGGTTGCCGAGCTCCTGCCATTAAGAACTGAATTAAACTTATTCATCCTCTCCTTTATTTATATTATCAGTTTTTTGGATTTTTATCAATCTTGTTTCAGTAAGTTGTTTCTCTCTGGCCATGTCAAGATAGATTTGGCTTAAGGTTTCAATCTCACTGATCCCCTTGGGGAAATCATTATCCATTTCCCCCCCGGAAAGCTTTTTCACATAGTCCATCAACTGGTTGATGGGGGTGAGTAGGTTTCTTTTAAGCAAAGCACTGACTCCGCCCACGGATAATATGAGAATCATGACGCAGAAGGAAACCATTTTCCAGTGCAGTGCTTGCAGGTTGCTGTCCAGAGAAGCGGTCGACAGACCGATGTCCAGGGTTCCGAGAACTTTTTTCTCAGCGGGGTGAAAATGGCAGTCACCCGCAGAGCATAGGGCATCGTTGTAGATCGGGGCGGTAATGGCCAATACATTGTGGTTATCAGCATTGACAAAACGCCTTGCTAACTCCATGGAGCCCAAACGCACTGAAGGTTCGGAACCGCTGTGGCACTCGATACATCCGGCTGTCGTTTTGTTAACGACCTGATTTAACTCCTCGGGGGTCGAGGAGAACATGATAACCCCCTCCTTATTGAAGATCCGGAGATGCTCGACTCCTTTCTGATCCCCGATACTGTTAATAATATAGTTTAGACTTTTCCGGTCATCAGTCATCATGGTGTAGCGGGTCGCACTGATTACAGTAGCGGCAAGGTTCGTCTCTTGTTGTACCGTGGTTTTCAGAAGATCTTCTTTAATGGAGGAACACAGAACAATGCTGCAGATAACGACAAAACCAGTTATGGAAAGTGCGACCGGGACGATTGCTTTGGAAACAAAGTTGTTGAACATATCCAGTTCTCCTTTCCGGTCTTCCGGTTTAAATGAGGCTCAGCGTGAAATGAGCAACTATTTATTGCCTTTAAGTCAAAGGGGTCAAAGGATCCACCCCTTTGACCCCTTTGACTTTTTAGACCTTTTGTACATTTTTTACGATGGTGTTACCACCTTTGCGAACTGATGCTCGGGTTGAACCGGGTCAGGGTCAGCCTGCTCGGGCACAGGTACGCTCACAAGTTCCTTTGCCGGCACGGCCTGCCACGCGTACAGAATTGGGAGCCGATAGAGGATAAAGCGATAGACAGTCACGAACAGGAAAAATATGGTTACGCTTATGATCGTTTCCAACAGAGGGGGCCATTCCTGGTAGAGGTTCCAGTTGAAGCTGATCAGAACCGTATTAAGCCGGTTCAACAGCAATCCAAAGATGGTGAGAAAAGCTGTAAATCGGATCAGGCCGACGCTTTTATTTCTAATGGCAAAGGAGAAAAGGATTATGGGAAGCACCACTCCCAAACCGATTTCCAGTAGATACCAGGTACCCCATCCGGTGGTGAGATATGCCCACAGGTTGTCATGCGTCATCCCGACAATCTTGATAACTAAATAGGTTACCAGGGCCATACTGGCACCTTTGGCCAGACCGATGGTAATCGAGTCGAGATTATCCAGAAACTCACCGCTGCAACGCCAGGACATGGTCTTTTTGACAATAGTACTGACCGCAATAACCATGCAAAGGCCGGCAAAAATCGAAGAACAGAGGAAGAATATCCACATAAACTCAGCTGAGTACCAGAGTGGGTGCACTTTCCCCGGTGCATAGGTAAGGAGGGTTCCCAGAGCTCCCTGATGGAGAGTTGAAAGGATGATTCCCGCCACGGTCAAGCCGATGGTTCCTTTATGGATATAGTTCTTCGCGGTGGGCCAGCCTATCCATTCGAAAAACGACTCGGAGACTTCCAACACCTGTACTGTCAGGTAGGTTGCAACATGCCAGCCAACCAAAAAGAGAACCGCTGCCGTACCCCACGAGATAACCATGGGATAGTAGAGCCGCCAAGGCATGCCCAGATCCACCAGCAGGAAAACAACCGCGAAGAAATATCCGAGCAAACCATTGAGTAGCGCTAGATTGAGGATTGGTTTGTAATCTTTTTGACCAAATAGTTCCACCGTTGTCCCGAGCAGAAATCCCGAGGCCGAGAGCGGTACCATACAGAAAAGACCGAAGCCTAAGAAAAGGCCCCACGGATAATCGAAACTGCCGTGCATAACCGAGCCCAGTCCATTGATATATCTGTAGACGATAACCGGCAGACCCACGGCAAAGATCATAAATAGGAACCAGTTGAAAGGGTTACGCCGAAGTTGCTGAAAATACTCTTTAGGAGATAATCCCAGCAACAGTTTCTGCATTAGACTCCACTGGTGACCATCATCCGGATCATTGAGAGAGTCAACCGGCTTAAAGCCTTCTTTTATAAAATTTTTCATTCTCCGTGAACCTCCACTTTGTCTTTAGATTCCTTATCTCCCTTTCCCCCTTTTGCCAGGAGGTGAAATCCCATAAACAGGGCCGGCCAGATACCTAAGACCATGGGTACGATGCCCAGAAAACTTTTGGTGTTGTCTAAGATCGGATGGTGCTGCAGGGTTGTGTTGAAGCCCGCTTGATCGAAGGGAACGCTGGAGAGATACATCCAGGATGTACCACCAACCTCTTTTTCCCCGTAGACATGATCAACATACTTTTTGGGGTTCGACCGAATTCGCTCATGCGCAGTTTTTACGAGGGTTTTCCGGTGGCCGAAAGTCAGGGCCTCCTGGGGACACGCCTCGACACAGGCTGGCGGTTTCCCTTTAGTTAGACGGTTATCGTAGCAGAAGTTACATTTTATTATCTGAGGATGTAAAGCACTGTCATAGGTGTATGCCGGCATACTGAAGGGGCAGGCAACCATACACATTCTGCAGCCAACGCAGACATCTGCGTTGTAGATGACCGCGCCCTCTTTTGTTTTCGTGTAAGCGTTAACAAAGCATGAGGTCAGACAGGCTGGTTCACTGCAATGGAAGCACTGGAGTTTCCGGTATACCGGTGCTCCCTGAGCTTTTGTATCATAGCGGTTGACAACCGTGTAGGCCTTTTCAGTAGTTCGGCGTTTCTGTTTGCCCTCGTGAAATACCTGATCGAAAACCGAGAAGTCGTCAAAGGGAAGTTCCGGTTCCGGCAGGCCATGTTCCTTATTGCACGCTGCTTCGCAGGTACGACAGCCAATGCAGCGGGTAAGATCTACCAATACCCCCATACTCTCCGGGTAACCTTCGAACTCCTTCATTGCAAAACTTTTAGTGGAGGACATCGCTGCAGCGGCGCTGCCGCCAGCGACGACGGTCGATTTGAGAAATTTTCTCCGGCTTATACCACTCATGATGATCTATCCCCCTTTCCTAGTTGAAAAATGATCTTTTTTCTGAAAAATCTATTCATGACTGCCCCCACTTTTACCGCCTGTGGGCGCATATTTGCCGGAACTGTAAAAACGATTACCGGCATCAGTTCTTTCGTGACAATCTACACACTCTGTGGGTGCTCCCGTTTCAATATGGCAATTTAAGCACTTCAGGTGATAGGCACCCTTGAGCCCTGTTATGTCGACATGGAATCGATGAGGATCCTCCTCCATCTGCCGGATATGCTTGCCCGTGAATGGTTCGGCGACATGGCAGTCACTACAGGTCGGTGAGAAGGTTCCCCCGCATTCAGAATGGCATGCGGCGCAGCGATCCGCCGCAACCTCACTACTAAACCTATGATGATGGCAGACAGAGCAGTTTTCTTCTATGTCGACATGCAGTTCGTGGTCAAAATCAACTCCTTCATAAAGGTGGGACAGGGAGTCTATGCGCACTGATGTCGGAGGCTCATCATCGACCCCGAAAGCCGGAGCGGAGATGAAAAACAGCGCCAGGATTATCCCGGTTATGATCCGTATCTTTCTAATTTTCATTCGTTTGTTCCCCCTTGAAATGTTCAGAGACTCTATTTATTCCCTTTATCGGCATCTTTATCGTACATGATAACTTTCCTGAAAAATATTGGAAACGCGATCAAAAATCCGACGCAGATAAGATATTCGACAGCCTTGATATAATCGTAGTACTCCACCAGGGTGCCGATCGCTACCGGTTCGCCGATGGTATTAAAAAAATCAACTATTTGGTTGCCCATTGAAGCTCTCCTTTTTCGCAGTTAGTTTGCATTCGGAGTGGATTCGGTTGCGACGGCCACTTTTTTGTTGGACAAGCCCACCGATGATTTAATAAATCCCAAAACCAGCATCAGCGCCGGAACCAGTTGGGCGACAACGATCAGGGCACAAAAACCGACAAAGACGGAGACTAGAATTCCGCTTTTATAAACCACCGTGTTCCCGGCAAAGGCCGGACTGATTGATGCCAATACCAAAATGATTGTTGAGATCGCTGTTTTCATGAATAATTCTCCTTATAATTATTTTGCGTTTTTTATCCTGCTTCCGGAGTAGGTCTCTCTTTACAGAGTCTCCCGACAGGAGTTTTTTGTGAAATTATTTTGTCGCTGGAGTTGTCAAAGGCACATTGAACTACCTGTCTGAGTTCTTCCTGATCATCACTATTTACTGGTTTCAAGGCATGGTAGAAGATTCCTTCGCGACGAAATCTGCGGATTATGGCTGGGGACTCTTCATTTGAGATCAGGATTATAGTTAAATTCTGATTACATTTTTTCAAGAGAGGGATGATTTTTATGGCTGATAATCCATCGAACTCACTTCCTAAAAGGATGACCCGGGCATCTTTTTTCAGGACATCATGGAGCACGACATCCACAGAATCAGTTGCAATAACACTGTACTCGCTTTCGTTGAAAAACCCGGCGATCCGTTTGCGAGTTTCTTCATCCCGGTCGGCTATTAGAAGAATCTGCATGCTCTCTTCCCCCTATTTAAGGAAATACCCGGTATCCACTTTTCTCAAGAGTTGTTGACCTTCCTGTTTTCCACAACGCTTTTACCGGCGTTCGCTTTCCCGAAAACGGAAGCCATCATCGATCCAAACATTATCAGGCAGGGAACAAATTGAAATGTAATGACAATCCCCAGGAAACCGATGAAAATCCAACCGATGAAGCTAATCCCTCCACCACCGACACCGGTTGCGGCAAAAGCCGTACTGGCTTGCAAGGTGGCTAGTATTGTAATGATACGAAATGTGTTTTTCATTTTTCTCACCTCCGCGCAGATTCAAAAGACCTGAATGTCTTTTGCCCTATATTTTATGTTTTATATACATTACGGTTATATACGTATTCGCATAAAGCGTTCCAACTCTGAAAGAAATCACCTTGAGAGTCATAAAATATTGTATTTATTATATTTTATTGTTTTTTTGGATTGAAGGAAGTTCGTCGTGGAATGGTTGTGGTGTATATTTTTTTTATACATCATAACAAGGTGATATGCTTGGGAGAAGATATCATCCTGTTGTAAGTCTGTGAAATTAAGTACTTATCTGATATTGTCAAAGAGTATATAAAAAAAATGCCCCTGTTTATCAATAAAATAACCGGGGCGGAAGATTGATTGTATGACGTTTAAACTATGGTAAATTCTTGGGTGATCGTATTCCTGGAGCCGGGTGGTTGCAGGGTCAGATTGGCTGGGATATCATCGTGGACTTCGGGAAATGTGAAAATTCAACAAGAGGTTAAATCTTATGCCGGGGATTTAATTTTTAACAACTCGCACATCTGCTTTTTGGGTTTCACTATAACCCCGGGTAGCTTTGTGGTGTCATTGTTTCTGTCATGGGTGTTGTTGGCATATATGTTGCTGAATAGCTAGTTCGATCATAATATCTGGTGACCAACTTTATTTTAGATAAAATTTGTACACTTATTTTAAGTGGAGGCATTGATGGCTGAAATTAAAAAACTCGAGACTGCGAAACTGATGAAAAAGGTGATGGCGGATCATTTCTATGAGATTGATGCGGCCGTTAAATCGGGCAATCCCAAGGTTGCCTGGTGTACCAGTGTGGGGCCGGCTGAACTCTTAAGGGCGATGGGTTTTCTTGTCTATTTCCCGGAGAATCACGCGGCTATTTTAGGTGCCTCCCGGGCCGCCAACGACTGCATTCCGGCGGCCAACGCAATCGGTTATTCGCCGGAGATCTGCTCTTACCTGACCTCTGACGTTGGTGCTTACCTGAAAGGGTTTACGCCTCTGGCCAAGATTTACGACGGAATTGATTCAATCCCGAAGCCGGATGTTCTGGTTTACAATACGAATCAGTGCCGCGACGTCAAAGACTGGTTTGAGTGGTATGCGCGTGAGTGGAAGGTTCCCTGTCTCGGGATTGAGAGTTTTGTCAATGTCGGTGATGTAACCAAAGATCATGTTGACAGTATCGCCGCCCAGATGAAGAAACTGGCTGCTGATATTACGGCTGCGACCGGTAATAAGATGGATGAAGATCTCTTGAAAGAGACGGTGCGGCTCTCCCGGCAGTGTTCGGATTTATGGAAAGATGTTCTTGAAATTGCGACCAATAAACCTTCGCCGCTGACCTTTTTTGACGGCACCATTCATATGGGGCCGGCCGTCTGCCTGCGGGGTACTCAGGTTGCGGTTGATTATTATGAAACTCTGCTGAAAGAGCTCCGCGGCTGGGTCTCCCAGGGAGTGGCGGCAGTTGCCGGCGAACGCCACCGGATCTACTGGGAAGGGATGCCGGTCTGGGGTAAATTGCGGGAAAATGCGAAACTTTTTCTCAGCCTGGAAACTTGCCTTGTCGCTTCAACTTATTGTAACAGCTGGATTTTTACAGCATTAGATCCGGATGATCCGTGGAATTCAATGGCTCGTGCTTATACTGAACTCTTTATCGTTCGTGATGATGATTTTAAGGAAGATTACTACCGGCGCATGCTTGATCTTTTCGATTTCGACGGAATTATTTTTCATGATGCCAAAACTTGTCCCAATAACTCCAACTGTCGTTACGGTCTCCCGCAGCGTTTCAGTAAAGAGACCGGAATCCCGTTTATCACGATTGACGGCGATCTTAACGATCTGCGCTGTTATTCGGAAGAGCAGGCGATTACCAAGATTGAGGCCTTCATCGAACAGTTAGACGGTTAAAATGGCGTTGCAAAAAGTTTCGCTCTGACTGCGTCAAATTGATTTGTCAGAAACTCGATATACTTTCTGTATGATCTCGTCTCTGAAAAATCTCTTTTTCTTGCAGAGCAAAATTTTTGCTTAGCCATTAAATATTATAAGGAATTTTTAAGTGAAACCTCTGTTTGTCGGTATAGATATCGGTTCAACCACAGCCAAGGCGGTTATCGTTGATTCCGAGGGGGCAATTTTAGCCCAGTCGATTCAGCGCAGCGGTTATGACTTCGCGCAGGTGTCGGAATCGGTTCTGACAGCAGCTCTGGCTGCGGCTGATCTGCCGCGCGCGGCGGTGACCGCGGTACTTTCAACCGGCTACGGCCGGCGCAATGTTGCCTTTGCTGATTATCAGCGGACCGAAATCCTCTGCCATGCCCGGGGCGTACACTACTATTTTCCGGAACCGGTAAGTGTGGTTGATATCGGCGGCCAGGATAATAAGATAATTCATCTCGGGGCCAAGGGTGAGCGTTTGAACTTTACGATGAATCGTAAATGTGCTGCCGGTACCGGGGCTTTTATTGAAGAGATTGCCTATCGTTTGGATCTTAAACTTGAAGACTTAAACGGGATGGCTGAGGCCGCCGATACTGAAGTTACTATCGGCTCTTTCTGCACGGTTTTCAGTTGTACCGAGATCTTGGGGATGGCTCGTCGCGGGGTTCCCATCGGTGGGATTATCAAAGGGGTTTTCCGCTCGGTTATCAAGCGCGTGGCGGAGATGGATGCTCTGCCTGGTAAAGTAGTTATGACCGGCGGCGTGGTTGATCATAACCCGATTGTCAAAGAGATGCTTAGCGAAGCTTTAGGCCGCAAGGTTGAAGTTCCGCCTCATCCGCAGGTTATCGGCGCATTAGGTGCCGCCTTGATTGCGAAAGAGTTGTATACAGCGGGTGCTGCGAAGTAATTAGAAGTAACTAAAGCTTATTTTCTAGCGGGCAACGCCCGCATTAGATCAATACATTTATAATTGTAAGACAAACTTAAAAGAAGGGTAAAGTTATGTTAGATGCACTTTTTCGTCCCCGGGCTGTAGCAGTTATTGGCGCTTCAAATCGACGTTTAACGATTGGCTATCGGATTGTTGAGAATCTGGTCGACAGCGGTTTTAAGGGGCCGATCTTTCCGATCAATCCCAAAGCGCCCTACATCAAGAATTTTATCGCCTACAAGGATATCATGGATGTTCCTCTGCAGGTGGATTTAGCCCACATCATCGTTAAAAATACCCGGGTTCCCGGCGAGATCGAAAAGTGCGGTAAGAAAGGGATCAAGGTCGTCATCGTTAATACCGCCGGTTTCGGCGAAATCGGCGAGGAGGGCGTTAAACTTCAGGAGGAGATGCTCGCGGTCGCGAAAAAATACGGCGTCCGGGTTTTCGGCCCCAACTGTCAGGGGGTAATGAACTCCGATCCTGAAATCCGGGCTTACTGTAACTTTACCTTTACGAGTATGATTGAAGGCTCAATTTCGGTCATGGCCCAGTCGGGCGGTGTTGGTGAGGTTATCAATAACCGTTTGTATGAGCTCGGACTTGGTTTTCGGATGTATGCTTCTTATGGAAACCAGGCGGATATTAATGCGACTGAAATTCTGGAGTACTGGGGTAATGATCCCGGCACCAAGGTTATCATGCTCCACATCGAAACCCTGCAGAATCCGGCCGAATTTGCCAAGGTTGCGAAAGAGATCTCTAAACGTAAACCGATTCTGGCGATGAAAACCGGCCGCACCAAACTTGGCGCTAAAGCGGTTTCATCCCATACCGGCGGCATGATGGCGGTTGATACGACGACTAACCTGCTGCTGGAAAAATGCGGAATTTTGACATTTACCGACGAAGAGGAACTCTGTCAGGCGGCGCGGGCTTTAGCCCAGCTGCCGGTTGCTGAAGGAAACCGGGTCGGAATTATCACCAATACCGGCGGTCCCGGAATTATTGTTACCGATGAGCTGACCGAGCGCGGTTGCGATCTCTCTGAAATCAGTGAAGCCAGTCGGGACAGCCTGCAGGGCAATCTCTATCCGGAAGCCTCGCTTGCCAATCCGATCGATGTTCTCGCAACCGCAACTCCGGAACATTATAAACTCGCGGCTGAAACCCTGATGAGTGACCCCGGAGTTGATATTGTTTTTGTCAATTTTATTACACCGTTCTTTGTCGATACCGAAGGCGTGGCCCGTGGCCTCACCGAGGTTGCTAAAGATGCGTCTAAACCGATGGTTGCCTGTGTTATGACCGAAAAAGAGGGCTGGAAGAAGACGCTGCAGATTTTTAACGAGGGCGGCATTCCAACTTTCGATATGCCGGAGATGGCCGGTAAAGTTGCGGCTGCGGTTGCCCGCTACGGGGCTCTGCAGCGGCGTCAGGAGAGCTCTCCGGTTTCCTATAATGGTATTGATATTGCCGCCGCGACTCAGTTGATCGAAAAAACCAAGGCCTCCGGGCGCTCTTTCATGGCTCAGGCCGATGCTTTCAGTATGCTCTCAGCCTACGGTCTGCCGGTTCCGGCCTATGGAGAGATAAATGATTTTGACGGGGCCCTGGCGGCTGCTGTTGAAATCGGTTACCCGGTAACTATTAAAGTTGAGTCTGAAGAAGTAGTCCATAAGTCAGATGCCGGCGGGGTGGTGCTTAATATTAAAGATGACGCCGAACTTGCCGCCGCCTGTAAAAAAATGGAGCAGAATTTCCCTGGCGCAACCTGTTTCATTCAGAAATTTCTTGATCCCGGCATTGAGGTGATGGTTGGTGCTAATCGCGAGACGGAAGGTTTGGGTCATGTCGTTGCTTTTGGTCTCGGCGGTATCTTCGTCGAAGTGATGAAGGATGTTATTTTCCGTCTCAACCCGCTTTCAGCTGATGATATCGACGAGATGATCTGCGGGATTAAGGGTTTTCCCATCCTTGAGGGAATCCGCGGCCGGGCCGGTGGCGATATTGAGAAATTGAAAGAGGTTTTAAGCCGGATCTCGATGCTGCTGCGTAACCATGATGAAATTGATGAGATGGATCTTAACCCGATTTTCTCCTATCCAGAAGGTCAGGAGCCGGGTCTGGTCGATGTTAGAATTAAATTAAAAGCGTAATTTTTAAGTGAAAAGGGTGAAGTGTGAAATTTGCGCCTCAAGGCGCATTCACCTTTTATCTTTAATTTAAGAGCAAGGTAACTGAAATGGCACTATGGCTTAATTTAGGGGAGATTTTACGGGTTAATGCGGTAAAATTTCCGGAACAGATAGCATTTTGTGACGCGGCCCGGCATTTTACCTACCCGCAGACCAATGTTCGGGTTAACCGGCTGGCGAATGCGCTGGCCGGGCTGGGGGTGGTCAAAGGTGATAAAGTCTCTTGTTTTATGGAGAACTCGATTGAAATCTGTGAGCTCTATCTTGCCTGTGCCAAGCTTGGTGCGGTGATCAACCCGATAAACTTTCGCCTGGTCGGGCCGGAGGTTGAATATATTGTTAACAACGCCGATGCCAAGGTGATGATGGTTGATGATGAATTTGTGCCGATGGTTGAAAGCATTAAGGCCAAACTTCTAAGCGTCAACGATTTCGTTGTCGTCGGCAAGCCTTGTGCCGGGTTTCATGAGTATGAAGCGTTGCTGGCGTCAGCGGTTGAGAGTGAACCGGTTGTAGCCGTGGCTCCCGCCGACCCCTGGATTCTGCTCTATACCTCTGGTACTACCGGACGGCCTAAAGGGGTGATCCGTTCACACGAATCGTACATCGCTTTCTACCTTATCAATGGTGCTGATTTCTATTTCAGCTATCGGGATAAGATTTTGACCTGTATGCCGTTGTGTCACGTCAACACCACATTCTTCTCGTTTGCCGCGACCTTTTTCGGCGGCGGTAACTATATTCAGCCGGCCCGGGCTTTTCGGCCGGAGAAGATTCTTGAAATTATAGAAAAAGAGAAAATTACCTTTCTTTCACTGATCCCGACCCACTACAACCTTATTTTCAGCCTTGATCAGGAAAAACTTGACTCTTACGATCTCTCTTCAATTCAAAAATTGCTCTGCTCTTCGGCTCCGGCCCGGAAAGAGCATAAAGAGGCGATCATGAAACTGATCCCCGGGGTCAAGCTTTATGAAGGCTACGGCTCAACCGAAGCCGGGATTGTGACGACCCTGATGCCGGAAGACCAGATGCGGAAACCGGGTTCCATCGGTAAAGAGTCATCCGGTACCGATTTGATCAAAATTCTCGATGAAAACGGTAACGAGGTTGCACCCGGAGAAGTCGGCGAACTCTACTCGCGCGGGCCAATGCTTTTTGATTACTATTACAAACTGCCGGAAGTAACCGCCGAATCTTTTCAGGGTGAATACTTTTCCGCCGGCGATATGGCCCGGCGCGATGACGAGGGTTACTACTATCTTGTCGACCGGAAGAAGAATATGATTATTACCGGTGGTGAGAATGTCTACCCCTCGGAAGTGGAAAATGTGCTGGCCGCGCATGATGATATCTTTGATGTCGCCGTCGTCGGCCTGCCCCATGAAAAATGGGGTGAAGAGGTAAGTGCGGTGATTATCCTGAAAGATGATCACACGCTGACCGAAAAAGATGTGGTCGATTACTGCCGGGCCCAGCTGGCCCCCTATAAATGTCCAAAAAAGATATTTTTCATTACCGCTGATGAAATGCCGCGCACCGGTACCGGAAAAATTCTCCATCGGATCTTACGCGAGCGTTATGCCGAGTAGTTTATAACTTTGATTTTAAGGAAGGGAATGTCACCATGAAAATTGCAATTGTTGGAGCCGGGGGCTTGGGTGCCTCTTTCGGGGCGATGC
>JAOZQE010000007.1:37172-38355 GCA_029932385.1 bacterium
ATGAAAATTGCAATTGTTGGAGCCGGGGGCTTGGGTGCCTCTTTCGGGGCGATGCTCTATCTTAATGGGGTTGATGTGACCCTGATTGAGATTGATCGTCGCCGGGTTGATGCGATTACCGCCAACGGTCTGGATATTCTCCTGCCGGACGGAAGTGAGAAGAATTGTAAAATCAGGATTACAGATGATCCGGCAAGTGTCGGGGTTGTCGATCTTGTGCAGATTTCAGTGAAAGGTTACCATACCGAAGTTGCGGCCCGGAATGCGCAGCCGATGGTCGGCCCGGAGACCTATGTTCTCTCGGTCCAGAATGGTCTTGGCAATCTCAGGCAGATCGAAAAAAGTATTCCCAAAGAGCAGATTTTAGGTGGAGTCACCGCTTTAAGTGCGATGCCTCTGGGCTTAAATAAGGTTAAGTTCAACGGCGGCATCGGTGGGGTTCGTTTCGGCCGCTTTGATGGTCAAGTTGACGTAAAGCTTGATGAAATCGCACAAACTATGAGTGCTGCCGGGCTTGAGACCCATATTATTGATGGCGATATCCGGGTGCCGATCTGGCGTAAACTTCTCGCTAATGCCGGCAACTGTGTTGCCGCAATGAGCGGATTTACCGGCAACCAGCTTTTAGCTTGTGCTGAAACCGGAAAGCTGACAGCAATGCTCGCGAATGAAACTGCGGAAGTTGCCAAATCCGAAGGCCTCGATTTTGCTGAACTTGAAGATGCCGGAACCTATGTTCTGACTAAATGTCTGCCCGGGGTCAAAGATAACAAGATTTCGATGCTCCAGGATGTCGAAGCCGGTCGCCGCACCGAGATCGATACCTTGAACGCCGAGATCGCCAGAGTCGGGGCCGCCAACGGGGTTCCGACACCGGCAAATGATGTGATGACATTGTTGATTAAAGCCCGTGAGCAGAAAATGCTCTGGGATATGGAGACCGCAAAAAAATAGATATTTAAATGCTGCGGACTGTCTCTGGTTGGGGACAGACCTTCAGTTCTGTCCCCGTTTATGAGGGCGAAGCAGAGTTTGTTGCTCTCCTCTTTAACTTAACATTTTAAGACCCATAACAAATTAAGGAGATTTACTATGTTTACAAAAGCTTATATCCCTTACGGCGGCTATTACTCTTCACCTTTTGCCCGCTGGCAGGGAAGTTTGTCAAATGAGAATGGTATTA
>JAOZQE010000056.1 GCA_029932385.1 bacterium
CGTCGACCTCTTGTCTGCCAGACAAGCGCTCTCCCAGCTGAGCTACAGCCCCATTATACCAAAACGAGCGGCCTAGATAGCATGCCCATCAAGTATCTGTCAATCTTTTTTAACTACTCTAAAACCCCGGCCATAACTTCAATATCAGCCTCCTGACGCAAGGCCTGGACAAATTCCTGCATCACCTGATACTGCTTGTAGCGCAACAACTGCTGTTCAGTTTCCTGACGCAGCTTATCGCCATCAGTACCGAGTTCAAGCTTACGCTCCCGCAGACGGGCCAGAAAGTAGGTACCATTATGCTGCAGGGCCTCTGAAATCTGCCCCTTATGCAGAGCAAACAGTTTACGACTTAGAGCCGGATCTTTACCAATTTTTGGAATTGCCTGACTTCGGGAGAAAAAACCGCTGTCAACAAGCTTGAGATCCAGACTGGTAGCAACCTCATCCAGAGTTTTGCCACCCTTGAGCTGGACCGCAGCACCCTCACTGATCTTTTTCACTTCAGCCCGAGCTAGTTCAAGACGATAGGCTTTTTCAACATCACTCTTGACTTCAGCTAATTCAGGCAGATAACTCACTTTAATTTCCGTAACCATAAAATAGTAACTGTTACGGGAGGGATTCACTATCTTAGCGCTCTGATTGAGCGGAGTTTTAAAAACTGAAGCCAGCAGAGCCGGATCCCGACCAATATCGGGTACAACTCCATTCCGCTGATTAAAAAGGCCGGTCTCAACCACCGTTGTTCCAAGTTTATGGGCGGCGGCAACAAACTCCTTACTATCATTCAAAGGCGACAGGGCTGCCGTTACCGCGGCGACCTCTTTTTTCAGCAGTTCCGGGTAAGCTCCAATCCGCAGCCCTTTTTCGATACCGTCCTTAACCTCGGCCAGCGTTTTAGTCCGGGCCGGCTTATACTCTTCGGTCTTAATCAGGTGAAAGCCAAAACGGGTTCGCACCGGTTCACTGACTTCGCCCGGCTTCAGAGCGAAAGCCGCATCTTCAAAAGCTTTCACCATGGAGCCGTGACCGAACCAGCCCAGATCACCACCCATCGAATTTGACGGACCCTGCGAAAACTTTTTCGCCAGTTCGGCAAAATCAGAACCGGATTTTACTTTCTTGAGAATTTCAAGTATCTCACTGCGGGCTTTCTCGATCTCCTCCGCAGACGCCTCCGAAGCGACTTTAATCAGAATGTGGCGGGCCTTAATTTGCTCCTTGACCTTAAATCTTTCAACATTCTTTTCATAGAATTCGGCTACCTGCGCGTCAGTGACCGCAGCCTTAGTCAGCAGTTGTTCCCGTTCAATCACCAGAGCCGCAATCTTGCGCTGTTCCGGAATTCTGAAATTTTCCTGTTTTTCGTTAAAAAATTTCTCCAGATCTGCTTGCGAAAACTTCATCTTCGCCTGATATTCAACCGGGTTGAACGACAGCAGATCAAGAGCAATCTCCTCCCGCTGCTGGCGCACCAGAATATCAATCTCATCCGGTAAAATTTTGACCCCGTCATTAATTACCGTACCGACTTTTCCGATCAGAATATCATCTTTAAAGTTTGATTCAAACTGGGCCGGAGTCATCCGATTGGCACTTAAGGCCCGGCGGTAGGTCTCCTGATCAAAGTGGCCATCCTTCTGGAAAGCCCCAAGTCCGGCAATCCGGCCTTGAATTTCAGTTTCATCAATCGAAAGCCCGAGTTTATCCGCCTGCTCCAGCATGAGCTGCCGGTCAACCAAATTATTCAAGGCTTCTCTCTTTATCTGTAGTGCACGAGCCTCATCGGGATTAAATTTCCCCTGGGACTCTTCCTGATAACGTCGCCAGAGGTTCCGGAATGAGTTATCCAGAGTTTTTCGTTCAATGGTTGTGCCGTTAACCGTCGCCGCAACCGTCATCTGTTTGGCCTTCATGCTGCCGACTCCCCAGAAGGAGAAGACCACAATAATAACCCCGAAAACCAGTTTGACGACCAGTGACTTAGCGTTTTTCCGCATCATTCGTAACATCTAATAAAACCCCTATCTACTAATGCGGGCTTGAAGCCCGCAACTTAAAATTTAATTAGTATACCCGCACCCGAGGGCACTCCCGAAGGTCACAAAAAGGTACTCTCTCCAAGAACATCTCCCAATGTTTCAAACCAGAAGATAACCGGCAATGCCCTAATAAGCGATTGAGAATACCGACAATCGTTAAATTAAGCTTCGCCTTATATGTTAAGAAGAGAGGAAAAATCAAGCAAAAAGGCAAAAATCACAAAAGAAGAGCTAGTTTTGAATAGTCAAGATAGTCCCCGGAAAGTGGATTCTCGTCACAATACTGCAACCGCAGAGCTTCTCTTCCCGTCTCCGGTAAAGATAAAAGCAGAGATGAGGTCGTACCGTAACCATCAAATTTTACATTAAACCCCTGTGGCGGAATCGAATCCTGAGGCATAGGGGTGCGCAGAGCCCGGCGAAAAATCATCAGGGTTTCATCAAGACTCTCGTGTCCGGAAAAACCGGCAAACAGGCGTCTGGCACTGCGGGCTTTAAGTGAGGTACAGCCATCAAGCTCCCCATTGCCTAAGTAATGGTAACCCGGAAGCAGACGGATAAAATCAAGACTCGGAAAATTGGTCGCGAAAAAGGCTTTATCCCGCGTGGCAACAATCAGGTTAAACGGGTTAAAAGTATTCCCGTCACAATTTTTTTCAAGTTCAACCCGGGCTTCATCGACATCACTACAATTCAGCACCGAGGTCACCAACTCACCCCGTGACCGCAGGCCGGTTTCATACTCATCCGCAGTCCAGCGATTGGTCAGCCAGACCAACAAGCCCCGGTTATTATAACCCCACCAGCTACCGCCGCCAGTCAAGTCACAAGAGGCCAGCCAGCAGCGGCCCCGGTGCCGGCTATCACTGTAAATTCGGGGCGGCAACGCCCGGCGCTGAAAAAATTCGTCCCGGTTATTAGCCACCACCAGAGGCCAGCCGGAAATTTTTCTATAGGCAAAGAAAACGGTACACATCAGCCGTCCACTTTAATCCAGCATCTCTCTGACTTTGGAAAAAAAACTCTTCTGCTCGTGGGTTGACTCATCACCATCCTCTAGAGCCAGTTCCGTAAAAAGTTCACGCTGCCGGTCATTCAAGGTTTTCGGAATAACAACTATCAACTCAATTATCTGATCCCCGCGGCCGTAACCATTGAGATGCGGCACACCCTTACCTTTGAGATAGAGAAGATCGCCTGACTGAGTGCCCTCACTGACCGAGATTTTCTCTTTTCCTTCCAAGGTTTCAATCTCAAGATCAGCCCCGAGCGCCGCCTGGGCAATAGTTGTTGGCATTTGACAATAGATGTCATTGCCGCGCCGCTGAAAGAATGGGTGCTCTTTGACCTGGATCACAACATAGAGATCACCGCGAGGGCCGCCTTTACTGCCGGCGCCACCTTCGCCCAGAAGTTTAAGCCGGGTTCCGGTTTCAACCCCGGCCGGAATCTTCACCGAAAGACTCTTCTCCTCCCGCTGACGACCGCTGCCGGCACACTGTTTACAGGGATTTTTAATAATCGAACCTTCTCCGCGACAGGTTGAACAGGCTTGAGAGACACTGAAAAAACCCTGCTGGAAACGGACTTGCCCCTGACCTTTACAGGTGGGGCAAACCTCCGGCTGAGAACCAGCCTCAACCCCGCTCCCATCGCAGGCATCGCAGCTTTTATAGCGCGGAATCTTGATCTTCGCCTGAGTGCCGAAGACCGCTTCATCAAATTCTATGTCAAGATTGTAACGCAGACTCTCTCCGGCCCGGCCGGAGGAGCGCCGGCGGGAACCGGAAGCCCCGAATACTTCACCGAAAAGATCGCCGAAGATGTCACCGAAACCGCTCCCGTTGAAATCAAAACCGCCGCCCATCTGCTGCTGCAGACCATCGTGACCATATTGATCATAGAGGGCCCGTTTCTGAGCGTCAGACAAGACGCCGTAAGCTTCGCTCAGCTCCTTGAATTTAACTTCAGCTTGGGGATCGCTGGAATTCTGATCCGGATGATACTTAAAAGCCATCTTCCGGTAAGCTTTTTTTATCTCGATTTCGGAAGCATTGATATGTACCTCCAACACTTCATAGTAATCCCGTTTCTGCGCCACGTGCGTAAACTCCTGTTAAACGAAAAAAACCAGATACGGGTAAAGCTTCAGCTTATACCCGTATCTGGGACTTGGAACTTCAATTTTAAGGCTACAAAACTACCACCTTAAAAACACTATTTATCGTCTTTAACCTCTTCAAAATCAGCATCAACAACATCGTCATCGGCACTGCCTGAGGTCTCATCTCCGGGCGCGGCAGCGGCAGCATCACCGGCCTGATTTTCAGCATACATTGCTTCGGCCAGTTTATGTGAAAACTGCTGCAAATCCTCCATCGATTTTTTTATCGCCTCACCATCTTCGCCGTCTTTAACTGTTTTCAACTGGTTCACGGCACCTTCGATATTTGAACGATCTTCAGCTGAGACCTTGTCACCCATCTCTTTCAGACTCTTTTCGGTCTGATAAACGGTGCTGTCGGCCTGGTTACGGAGATCAATAAGCTCACGTTTTTTCTTATCTTCATCGGCATGAGCTTCGGCATCCTTAACCATCTGATCAATCTCGGCATCACTCAGACCGCTCGAAGCTTTAATCTCAATCGACTGCTCCTTGCCGGTAGCCTGATCCTTGGCTGAAACATGGACAATGCCGTTGGCATCGATATCAAAGCTCACCTCAATCTGGGGAACACCGCGCGGAGCGGCCGGGATTCCAACCAGCTCAAACTGGGCCAGGCGCTTATTATCAGCCGCCATTTCGCGCTCACCCTGAAGTACGACAATACTGACAGCGGGCTGGTTATCAGCCGCGGTAGTAAAAGTCTGACTCTTTTTCGTCGGAATGGTCGCATTTTTCTCAATCAACTTGGTACAGACACCACCCAGAGTCTCAATCCCGAGAGAAAGCGGGGTAACATCGAGCAGCAGAACATCCTTGACATCACCCTGCAGGACTCCGCCCTGGATAGCAGCCCCGATCGAAACTACTTCATCCGGATTGACGCCTTTGCTCGGCTCTTTGCCGAAGATCTCTTTAACCTTTTCCTGAATCCGCGGCATCCGGGTCATCCCCCCGACCAGAATAACATCACTGATATCAGAGGTCGAAACCCCGGCATCTTTCAGAGCTGTACGGCAGGGAGCCACAACCCGGTCAACCAGATCAGAGACCAGTTTTTCCAGCGTGGCCCGGGTCAATTTGACATTAAGGTGCTTGGGACCGGAAGCATCGGCAGTAATAAACGGCAGATTAATATCGGTCGTAGTCGAAGATGAAAGCTCACACTTGGCCTTCTCACCCGCCTCTTTCAGACGCTGCAGAGCCATTTTATCATTACGCAGATCGATAGCGTCACTTTTCAGAAACTCATCGGCAATATAGTCGATAATACGCTCGTCAAAATCCTCACCACCAAGAAAGGTGTCGCCATTGGTCGCCTTAACTTCGAAAACACCGTCCCCAAGCTCTAAAATTGAGATATCAAAGGTACCACCGCCGAGATCGAAAATTGCGATTTTACCCTCTTTCTTCTTATCTTCGCCATAAGCTAAAGCCGCCGCCGTCGGTTCATTTATGATCCTCTTGACATCAAAACCGGCAATCTTCCCGGCATCTTTAGTTGCCTGCCTCTGGCTGTCATTAAAGTAGGCAGGTACTGTGATTACCGCTTCGGTAACCGGTTCGCCGAGATAGTCTTCAGCTGTCTGTTTCATTTTCTGCAGAATCATCGCCGAAGCTTCAGCCGGACTATACTCTTTGTCCTTGATTTTTACCCAGGCATCACCATTTTTCGCCTTGGTAATCGCAAACGGAACCTTCCCCTTCATCTGCTGTACCTGAGGGGCATCAAATTTACGCCCGATCAATCTTTTTACCGCAAAAACCGTATCCGTCGGGTTGGTAACCGCCTGCCGTTTAGCGACCTGGCCGACCAGACGCTCATCATTGTCATTCAGCGCAATAATCGAGGGTGTAGTCCGTACCCCCTCGGCATTCGCGATAACCTTGGCTTCGCCGCCTTCCATGACACTCACACATGAATTGGTGGTTCCCAAATCAATTCCGATTATTTTTCCCATAATATTCTCCTTAAAAATTATTTTTAATTCTCATTATTTTAATTGCTTATCCGACACTTGCTGGCTATTGTCCCCAATCTAAGTACGGTAACTTCTAAAATCAACCCTTAGACTTATTTTCTTGAGTCCTGGCCTTAGCAACCGTAACCATTGCCGGACGCAGCAGGCGACCATGCAACTGGTAACCTTTCTGGAGTTCACCGACTACCGTATTGGGTTCATGCTCATCACTCTCAACCTGATTCATGGCTTCATGAACTTCGGGATCAAAAATCTTGCCCTGACACTCAACACACTCAACTCCCATAGTTCTATAGATTGAATCAAACTGCTCTAGGATCAAGTTAACTCCGGTAACAATCGCCTGCGGGTCATCAGCAGCGTGCAGCAGGGCCCGCTCAAGATTATCTTTAACCGGCAGAAGATCACGGCAGAAACTCTCGCAGGCAAAACGTGCAAACTCATCTTTTTCACGCTGCATCCGTTTCCGAAAATTTTCCGCCTCAGCCTGAATTCTGAGCATCTGCTCTTTCAAAGAGGCATTCAACTGCTTAAGATTCTCAATCTCGACTTTAAGCTCTTCTGTTTCATCTACAGGTGTGTCCGCATCAACCTGGGCCTCAGTCGCAGCGGTAACTTCTTCTGCAACTGCGGGCTCTGAGGAATCTATTTTATTTTTCGCCTTTTTCAACTCGATCTCCTTGCTATCTTTATTTTATGCTACCTTAAATTATCTCTTTTAACTCAACTATCAATTTCAATCGGATAATCCGGGCTCCAATCAATTCTGCAGGCGCCGGCTCATGGCATCAGCGATATAGTTCACTAAGGGAATAATGCGTGAATAATCCATCCGGGTCGGGCCGATCACCCCGATCTGGCCTAAAGTGCGATCCTCACGGCCATATTCAGCCGTCACCAACGAGCAGTGGCGCATATCCTCACAACAACTCTCTGAACCGATAATCACCCGCAGCTGTTCTCCGCTCAGGGCTCCGTCAAGAATTTTAAGGATTGAACCCTTCTCTTCGAAAGCCCTGAAGATATTTTTCATACGCTCGACATCGGCGAACTCGGGATGTTCCAGAAGATTGAGTTTGCCGTCCAGCATAACGTCACTCTGCTGTTCCGGATCCTTGGCAAAAAAACTTTTACTTAAGGCCAGAACCTGCTTAAAGAGTTCGTCATAACCGCGCTTATCACTGGCCATCTCCTGCAGAACTTTACGCTTGATGCCACTTAAAGTCAGATCACCAAGCAGGGCATTAAGATAATTGGAGGAGTGATTGAGCTGATCCTGTGTGAGATTGGTGTCAGAATCAAACAGAACATTCTGCACCGCTCCCGAAACCGAAACTACCACCGCAAGAATACGCCGCTCATGGAGTTTTACGAAACGGATATGACGGATAATCATCTGCCGAAAATCAGGCAGACTGACAATTCCGACATAAGGGGTCAACTGGGCCAGGGTCAGAACACCGTCACGCAGAACCTCTTCCAGACGACCGCCCACAACCTCAAGATGCTCTCGCACATGCAATCTGGCGGCGGGCGAAACTGCGGCCATTCCCGCCAGGTTATTAACATAAAACCGAAAACCCTGATCCGTAGGGATACGTCCCGCCGAGGTATGCGGCTGACATAAAAATCCCTCATCCTCAAGATCGGCCATAACATTACGCAAGGTTGCCGGGCTCAACTGAAAAGCTGAACTGCGAGATAAAGTCCGTGAACCCACCGGCTCACCGCTGTGAATATACGCCCCAATCACAGCCTGCAGAACCTTAATCTGGCGTGCCGACAAGATGCCCATAAAAAACCTGCTTCATCCTTTAAAAAAATTCAAGCCTGATACAAAATAAAAACCCCGCTGGCACTCAAACTAAAAGAGTGCTAACGGGGCTAAAATAGTAATGGCCAGACCCCTTGTCAAGGGAGACAAATTTTCAAAGTCTATGTTTGTCTGCGGCTAAAATAACTTTGGCGTTGCAGATGGAATTGCTGAACCAGGTTCAGCGGCAGAGGTCGAAGTGGCATCTTCCAGACTGTTCGACAGCGGCGCGGCATAGAAAGCCCGGCCGAAAAGACGGTGAAAATCACTCCAGTCGGAATCTGTCACCTTGCCGGTTTCAAGATGAGTGCTGACGGCAACTATTTTGGCATCAATATCGTCGATGAAATTTAAGAGAATGGCTTCCAGGGTTTTGGGTCGTTTCGGCGAACCGTACTCATACTCGCCGTGATGACTCAAAATCAGATGTTCGACCAGCATCAGGGTTGAATCGGGAAAATCTTTAATGGTTTTGGCTTTTTCCTGAATCATCTGTACTCCGATCATAACATGACCTAGAAGACGACCGGCAGTCGAGTAGTCGAGATTGCGTTCATAAACAAGCTCACGAACCTTACCGATATCATGGAGCAGGGCTCCAATCAGAACCAGATCAGCATTTATCTGAGGATAGAGTGGAGTTACCTGCAGAGCCAGACGAGCGACACTTAAGGTATGTTCAAGCAGGCCTCCGAGCCAGGCGTGATGCATCGCTTTGGCGGCCGGAGCCAAAGCAAAATCTTCAACAAACTTTTGATCTTTAACAAAAAATGCCTGGGCCAGACGTTTAAGCCAGGGATCGTGAATATCGGCAACAATCTGGAGCAGATCGCGCTGCATTGTAGGAATATGTTTATCCGTCTGCGGGAGAAAATTGCGCGGGTCGATGGGCCCCTGCCAGAGTTCAATAAAGTTTAGGGTAAGCTGAAGTTTGCCGTTAAAAATCTGACTCCGCCCCTTTATATGAACACAGTCTCCCTCTTTAAGACCGGCATCGGCCGGGGCCGCATCATCCCAGAGAAAAGCTGAAATCTCAGCACTGCTGTCACCAAGTTTGAGATTAAGATACTCCTTGCCGTTACGGCTCTGAGCCAGATTCTTGCGCCGGATCAAAAGCTGCATTTCGATCGTCTGATTAGCTTTAAGATCAGCCAGTTTAATCGTGGAAATGGTCATATCCTCTCCTGCCGCTCAACTCTTCAGTCACCCCGTTAACAAGCATCAAAATCGTTTTCTCATCAGTAATCCGGCCGATACGCGTTACAGCGACCTCGGCAGAGATAGCAATTTCAGCAATCTCCGCCCTGGCATCAGGATTTGCAGTAAAAAGCAACTCATAGTCTTCGCCACCGGTCAGCAGATCCCGACAATCTAAATGGCCCGCAGTAACCAGTTTTAATGCGGCCTGAGAAAGCGGAATTTTTGCCCGGTCAAGCTCAGCTCCAAGACCGCCGGAGGCCGCCAGCAGATGACCTAAATCGGCCACCATACCATCACTTATATCCAGCATTGCGCTGACTCTGCCAGATGCTGCCAACTGGCAACCCAACCCTACTCGCGGAGAGGGACGCAGGTGCCGGGCCTGTAAAAAAGCGATCTTGGAAGAATCCAGAACCGACCCTGCAATTCGTTCCTGCAACAACTGCAACCCCAAAAAACTGTCACCGATGCTTCCCGAAACGTAGATATCATCTCCAATTTCAGCACCACTGCGTAAAACCGGATTGCCTTCCGAAACCAGACCATTCAGTGTTATCGAAATAACCAGCTCCGAAGCCGCCACGGTATCACCGCCGGCAAGCTGAACATTATGCGCTTCTGCAAGCTGTAAAAAAGCTGCAATATACTCATCAAGCCACACTTTCTGCAGCTGCGCCGGCAGTGCCAGCGAGAGATAGGCACAGGCGGGCCGGCCTCCCATAGCTGCTAGATCACTTAAATTTACGGCCAGTGATTTGTAGCCGAGATCGGCAGCCGAGGTATAAGAGAGATCAAAATGAATCCCGGCAACCAACATATCGGTAGTCGTCAAGATCCCGTTACCGGACTCCGGCCGCCACCAGGAGGCATCATCGCCAACCCCGATCCGCAAAGCTCCTGAGGCCGGCGGCAAACGCCGACGTAAAGCTTCAATAAAACCGAACTCACCCCAGTCAGCCACCGTTTCCGGCGGGCCGGAATGGTTTCTATTTGGTTTTTGGCTTTGCACTGGCACTCTTTTTTGCGGCCGGTTTACGCGGGCGTTTTAGCGGTAGCGGTTTTAACTTTTTCGTCAAGGTATGGGCTACCACTTCGTCCGCCATTTTAATCGGAATAATCGTCAACTGTTTGCGAATATTAGCTGGAATCTCTTCTAAATCTTTGCGGTTATCATAAGGAATCAGGATTGTCGTTGCCCCAAAACGCAGAGCCGCCAAAACTTTTTCTTTCAAACCACCAATCGGCATCACCCGACCCGCCAGAGTTAATTCGCCGGTCATCGCAACATTGCGGTAGGCCGGTATTTTAGTCAAAGCTGAAAGAATCGAGGTCAACATCGTCACCCCGGCCGAAGGCCCGTCTTTAGGCGTCGCTCCCGCCGGTACATGAACATGAATATCGTACTCTTGAAAAACCTTGGCGTCAATTCCGAATTCCCGCGAACGTGAACGGATAAAACTCATCGCCGCCTGAGCCGACTCTTTCATCACATCACCAAGATGACCCGTCAGCGAGAGACCGCCTTTACCCGGCATCAACAGAGTTTCGACCAACAGCACCACCCCGCCGTAAGGGGTCCAGGCGAGACCGGTTGCGACCCCGACCTGATCTTCACCCTGGCCACCCTCGGGCAGAAATTTAACCGACCCTAAAAGACGATGCAGGGATGACGGGCTGATCATGGTTTTACCAACCTTCTCTTTCTCCGCCACCCGGGTCGCTATCTTACGACAGACTGAACCGATTTCCCGCTCCAGGTTACGCACCCCGGACTCCATCGTGTAGCTGTTGATTAAAGTAAGCAGAGCCGGCCGGGAAAACGATATATATTTATCACTGATGCCGTTCTCCTCCATCTGCCGGGGAATCAGGTAGCGCCGGGCGATGTTAAGTTTTTCCTCATCGGTGTAACCGGAGAGTTCAATAATCTCCATCCGGTCTCTTAAGGCTGCCGGAATCGGTTCCAGAGAGTTAGCCGTGGTAATAAACATCACATTCGAAAGATCGTAAGGCACCCCGAGATAGTGATCACTGAAGGTTGAATTCTGTTCCGGGTCCAGAACCTCGAGCAGGGCCGAAGCCGGATCGCCGCGAAAATCGTTGCCGACTTTATCAATCTCGTCCATCATAAAGACCGGGTTTACGGTTCCGGCCTGTTTCAGACCCTGAATGATACGGCCCGGCAATGCGCCGATATAGGTGCGCCGATGTCCGCGAATCTCGGCTTCATCGTGCATCCCACCCAGAGACAGACGGTAGAATTTACGCCCCAGAGCCCGAGCTACCGATTTTCCGAGTGAGGTTTTTCCGACTCCGGGAGGACCGACGAAACACAAGATCGGCCCGCGCAGCCTCTTTTTCAATTTACAGACCGCGAGATATTCGATAATCCGCTGTTTAATTTTTTCCAGACCATAATGATCTTCAGCCAGAATTTTCCGGGCTTTGGTCAGATTCATATTATCACGCGTCTTTTTATGCCAGGGGATATCAATCATCCAATCGATATAAGTGCGGATGATATTGGCTTCAGCGGCATCCGGATGCATCCGTTCAAGTCGGCCGAGTTGCTTGTTCGCTTCTTCCTGAGTAATTTTCGGCATCTTGCATTTTTTGATCTTGTCCCGAAGCTCCTCCATCTCAGCCGAGCGGTCTTCGCTATCTCCAAGCTCATGCCGAATCGCTTTCATCTGCTCTTTTAAGAAATAGTCCCGCTGGGTCTTGGTCATCTCAGCCTTGGCCTGATTCTGAATCTTGGCCTGCATCCCCAAGACCTGAAGTTCCTTGGCAAGAATCTTGTTGACTTTATTCAGACGTTTAACTCCGTCCTGCTCCTCCATAAAGGATTGAGCAATATTAAGTTTAACTCCGAGATTAGAGATTACCAGGTCCGCGAGCCGGCCCGGCAGATTAATATTATCAAGGATCATCGCCACTTCGGGCGCAACCGGCTTACCCAAAGAGATCGCTTTCTCCAGACGCTCTTTGACACTGCGCATGGTCGCTTCAGTTTTTAAGTCAAGTTTGTCTTTTTCAATATCTTCAAGTTTTTCAACCCGTACCCGAAATAGCGGTTTGCGCTGCACCACCTCGGTTATCGCCGCCTTGGCCAGACCCTGTACCAGAATCTTCACGCGCCCATCCGGCAATTTCAGCATCCGCATAATCATTGAGATGGTGCCCACTCGGTAAACCCCACCGCGATCGGGATTCTCCTCGCGCAGATCTTTCTGAGTCACCAGGAAGATTAAACGATCCCCGGACAAGGCCTCTTCCACTGCTTTGATTGAGGCCTCGCGACCGACAAAGAGCGGCATAATCATAAAGGGAAAAACCACAACATCACGAACCGGCAACAGGGGCAGCTCATCCGGCAAGACGAGCTCTTCGCCGTCACCGTTATCGCCGACGGGAGCTTCATCCGCCCCCTCTTCCTCAATACCCGCAAGGACGGCCTCAAGGTCTGAATTATCTTCTACCGGCGCGGCTCCATCAACCTCGGCCGCATTTTTATCCTCTTTCTCGGGTTTCGGCTCCGGTTCCGTACCATCTTCAAGCGTTGCATCTTCTTCACTATTATTCTCCGGCAGAGGCTTATCCTCATCCCGTTTTTTCTTATTACTCACCAAGACCTCCAGTGTATTTAAATAAAATTAAGCAAACAAAAATTGTAACTGTTCAACTAACCCACAGAAACCGGGTACACGATCCCGATTTCCTTCGGAAAATCAGGTCATGTCCCCAGTTTCTGCTAAATAATACGCTGAACAGTTACCTAAAATTTACAAAACGCCCGTAACCGTTCGGAAAGTTTCCGGGTCAGCTCAAAAGTGCGGACCGCCCGGGCCGGGGTCAATGAACCGGCACCGCAACTGGGTGAAACAAAACTCCGGGCAAGAATCTTTTCCAGTGACAGGGTCGGGCTGCTCAAACGCTTGACCTGATCAAGAAGGTGGATAAAAAGCGACTCTTCATCCTCATTGTCGATGGCCGCACTGGTGGGGACCACACCCCAGGCCAGATAACCGCCGGCTAAAAGAAACTCCTCCAGCTCTTTCCGGTAGA
>JAOZQE010000008.1:0-7556 GCA_029932385.1 bacterium
TCATCTTCAATCGAGCTGAAATCGCGGCGGTGTTCGGCCAGCATTATGAGTTTGTCATCCGGGTTGATGATAACATCCTTGGCCGGGTTGAGAATGGTTCGGCCCTCTTTGATGATGCCGATAATCTGGAGGTTAGTGGGATGTTTTAAGACCGCTACCTGGATGTCGGCGACCTTGTGGCCGGCCAGTCTGGTATCCAGAATATAGAACTGACTGCCGATCTCATTGCTGACAATCTGGGTGATGATCTCATGGATGCCGGGGTAGAGAAACTCCTGGGCTAAGAGACAGTCGGTCAGACCTTCAGGTGTGACAATACCGTCGACCTTAGCTTTTTTGAGCAGGCTGAAGTTCTCTTTTCGTGAAAGTTCAGCCACAACTTTGTAGCGGTACTGGTGTTCACTGCGCAGTAATCCAACGACTGTGGCGATGGTGAAGGTGATTGAATCGGCATCACTGTTTAACGGGTCAGTAGCCAGAATAAAGATCCCGGCAGCCGACTGAATGTTGGCTTGTCGCAGGGTTGTTTCCAGGTTCGGGTTGCCGTAAACAAAGGCGAACTCACCGGCCGGCAGGCTCTCCGGTATTTTTGTAATAGTATCACTGACAATGACAAAAAACGCATTTTCATAAGCCGGGTGCAGCTTGAGCTCGGCAGTTATCCGTAAAACTTTATCAATACTGGGGAAATTGCAGATGATAATGTGATTTTCTCTGGTGATTTGCACAAGACCTCGCTTTTTCTTTGAAATATGGTCAAAAATACTTTCCGCCGCCAGTCCCAGAAGATAGCCGATAATCGCTATGCCGAAGAGCATGCAGGGGTAGGCGATCAGGAAGCGGCCAATTTCGGTTTGGGGATAGAGGTCACCGTAACCGACGGTGGTCATAGTTACCATCGACCACCAGATGCTGTCGAGAATATCCAGTTCGGGCTGGACTCCGTGTTCTGCCACGAAGAAGAGCAGGCCGAAGATCAGATTAAGGAGGATGGCCAGGAGAAAAATCCGAAACAGGCGCAGCCGCATATAATTGTATCGTTTGAACCAGGTTATAAGGTATTTGTAGATAGGCATAAGTTTCTAAAGATTGTTTCTGATTGCCCGACCCTGAGCAATAATATCTTCAATTACGTCCGCTGCCGGAACCTTGCCTTGATCGTCCTCATAGCCGAGTTCCGGCCAGTTGATTGCCTGATTGCAGATATCTAAAATTTCATCCCAGACCGAGCCTAAAAGAAGGTCGAACTGCCATTTACCGCCGTCGTCTCGGCCGAAGCGTTTTTCATTGATAAAACTCATGAAAATCATCTCAACCGGATCCTGTTCCTGGTATTCGGTGACCGCTACCCGAAGATCATTCCAGCGCTCTGTAGCGATAAATGCATTCCATTTATCCAGGGTCGGATAGTCATCATAGAAACTGAAAGCAAATTCACCGGCCTCAAGATCGACGGCACAGAAAATATCGTTTTCCGTGATGAGCTCACGGTAGCGTTTGAGAAAATTCTGATGCAGAGCGTAACCCGCACGGCTGACGCAGTAGCGCTGCTGCTTATCAATCTCAATTATTTCCCGGGCCATCATCTCATCCAGAATCGGTTCCAGGTCTTCACTTTTTTCATCAAGCAAAACCGAGATTTTGATATCCTCCTGGATCATATAGTCAAGCAGGTAAAGCCGGGCAAAGTGATGTTTTTGCTGATCATCAAGCTGATACGGAAGTTGGGGTAGTTTACTCATAATCGAATCTCAATTGGTATCAGGAGAAAAAGAGGCTGCCGACTACCAAGGCGATAATGATTGCGATTCCACCTTCGATCAGGGCGGCTCCCCAGTTGTGATCCTTACTGATTTCATCATCAAGCAGGGCCCCCGGAAGCAACATCTTGTCAGCGATATAGCGTCCGGTAATAAGAAAGAAGAAGCTTATCGGTATCCAGAAAATCAGGCCGAAAATCGAGTCGTAGGCATTAATGTAGTCGGCCAGCAGCAGACTGACCGCAATCATGCTCAAACCGAAGGCGACACCGGCGGCGGCGTTGTCCTGTTCGATCTCATGATGGAGGTCGAAAGCGCTGACATACTGGTAGAGGCGGCCAAAGATGATAAAGGCGATCTGGGCGAGCGCGAAATAGAATACAGTGCCGATAATATCAATAATGAAACCGGCCCCGGAGCCGCTCAAGACGGTTTTTATGATAATCCCGGAGGCGATAAAGGTACAGCCTTCAACCGCGCCGGTACCGATATTCCGATCTTCAATAATTTCCTTATGGTTGCAGAAATTGGGCAGTAGAAAGTTGTCGTTGAGATAGTTGGCAATCTGGAGCAGGGCAATACCGATAAGACCCCAGAAAAAAGTGGCGAGAAGATCGCCGATAAGTCCCCAGAAGCCGGTAACCGGTACCGCATTTTCACCCGGAGTTACAACTCCCCAGAGAATCAGGCCAAGACCGAAGAGATAGCCGGTAGTTGAAAGAGCTACTGCTTTATTGTCGGTGGTGGTCAACTCATGATCAAGGTCATACTTGATGCAAAGATTATGAATCTTCTTGCCGATAACCATAATGATCAGTATCGCCAGCAGATAGGTGGCCGCAACCGGCTGGCAAAGTTCCGCGATAGGTTTAAGAGATAAGAAACTAAACATGGCTTAATCCTCTTTATAATATTTTGTTTGTATTTGCATGATTGTCAAAATAGTACCTGTAATTTTTTACTTGCCGCCGAAACTGCCGCCGCTGCGCCCGAATCCGCTGCTCCGGCGGACTGAGGGTCGTGAAGTCCGGCTCGCTGAGCTGCGGCCGAAAGCACCCCGGCTCATCTGTTTTGAAGGATTCCGCTTCTGGAAGCTTTTTTGTGAGCGAGTCGGTTTTTTAAGCGGTGCTTTGATGCCCTGGGTTGCACTTTTCCCGGCATTTGGCGAGGTTGCCTTGCCTTTTATCCTGCTGCTGGATGATTTCTGCAGGTCTCTTTTACCGGAGGTGCGATTCTTATAATCCCGCTGTGAGACCGTGTTGTGGGCTCTGTAACTGCCGGGATAGCGACCATAGCCCCAGGGTGACATATACATTGGATGCGGTCGGAAGAGCCAGTACATAAAGAGCATGTCAGTTATGCCGAAACTGCTGTGGTGGTAGTGGTTCTGGCCGTAGATCTGTTCGTTGCCGCGGACTTCGACTTCGGCTTTATCATCACCGCTTTTTTCAATATTGATAGTCGCAATTTCTTGAACTTCTCCGGCGATCGGTTCAACCGTCAGCGAGAAACCCTTGCTTTTATCGTTACCGTATTCGGTGACTTTTACATAGTCGACTTTGCCGTCTTCATTGAGATCAAGATTGTTGACTCCCGTAGCGGGATCGTTGAGCAGGCGTTCCAGCTCGGTCGCATTTTCGGCCTTTTTAAGGAGTGAGCCGATGGTGGCCAGATCAAGTCCGTCTCCGGCGTAGACCATGGACTGGACGTTGACATTATAATTTTTATCACCGCTGCTGGGCCATAAAAAAGATATTACAATCAGGAAAATGAAAACCCCGGCCAGTCCTTTAAAAAGTTTCTCATTCATAATCTACGCTCCACTGAATTTTTGATTCTTTATGGGTTAAGTTTTTTAATAACCAGTCTGCCATCCCTCAAGGTAATACGTGAAAATTTTATGATTGACAAGTGTATTTATTTCTTGTTCACCAGAAATTAGTTGATCTTTGCCGAAATCAAGGCTTGCGTGAATCATTTCCGGGCTTAGATAACGGGTTTCAACCTTGATCTCATGTCTCTTTTTCAGCCCTTTTTTGAGGTTTGCAGCCGACCACCTCTCGCGGTGTCCGCCCAGCCACCAGCCCCATTCACCGAAGGAGGGAACATTGTCGTGGTATGGTATAGCACTCAATCCCGATGCCCGGATCGTCCGGCCGACACAGAGAAAGGCCTCACGGGCGTGGAAGGGTGAGGTCGCCTGCTGGACAAATATGCCGTCTATTGCCAGGCGGTCGGCCAGACGGCGGTAGAATGTGCGCGAGTAGAGTTTGGCCAGTTCTTCATTGTTGGGGTCGGGAAAATCGATGATGATAACATCAAATTTCCCCGCCAGATTCTCCAGTAGGGTGGCGGCATCAAGATTAATGACGGTGACTTCGGCCACCAGTTCCGGCCGGCTGCCGAAACGTTTTTTCTGGTTTGTGACCAGAATTTGATCTTTTTCCGGCAGCTCCTTTAAGTCGTGGTTCTGCAGAATCTTGATTTTAGCCGAGCTTAGACTGTTATGATTGAGCCGGGTCAGGATCGGGTCAGTTCGGGCCAGATCGGTCATTTCCGGGTCGAGATCGCAGAGGACAATCTCTTTTACGGATTCATACTTGAGAATCTCCCGGGCCGCCATACCGTCACCGCCACCTAAAATTAAAATCCGGCGCGGATTGGCTGCCAGAGTAAAAGCCGGATGCACCAGATTCTCATGGTAGATGTGTTCATCGGCACTGTTGAACTGTAAGCTGCCGTTGATATAACAGCAGATTTCCTGAGCTCGCGACCGGGTTAGAACAATATGCTGGTAGCGCGTGGTTTTACTGAAGATAATCCGGTCGCGGTAGAGATACTGTTCGGCTTTTGCGGTCCAGGTGCGGGCATTGTAAAAAGATACGCTAAGAATCATGAGCGCCGCAATAAAAAAGAGCCAGAGACGGGATTTTAGAGTTATCTCGCTACGGAAGTAGATCAGAAGAATCGCGGCGGCACTCAGATTCAGCAGGCCTAGGACATAAGCTGATTCAATCAAGGTGAAGAACCTGGGTAGGAGAAAAACCCAGAGCAGGGCTCCGGCCAGCGCCCCGATATAGTCCATTTTGAGGACCTTGCCGAGATTGATTTTGAGCTGTTGGGTATATGCCGAGTTGAGTCTGGCGATCAGCGGCAGCTCAAAACCTAAGAGCAGGCCGATACTGCAGATGAACGTGTACTGAATAATGATGTAGTATGCGGGGGCCAGCCCGTAGGTGAAAAGCAGGGTCAGAGGTCCTAACCCGCCTAAAACCCCCAACAGAATTTCGGCCGCAATGAATTTGTCGAGCAGCAGCTTGTCGTCAAGCCGTTTCTGCAGGTCCGCACCGATTCCCATGCAGAACATCATCGCCCCGATCACCAGGGCCCATTGCCGGGCTGAATTACCTAAAATATCCGCGGCTACACGGCTTAAGGTGTATTCATAGGCGATGCCGCAGCCGCCCATAATAAAGGTTGTCAGGTAGAGAATAAACGAGGCTGAAATATTCATGGAGTGTCGGCTATAACGAAGCCGCTATAAAGTCAAGAGAAAAGTGACAACGGCCAGGGCCAGCAGCCAGGAAGAGATGGTATAGGGCTGTTTTTCAGTGACAGTAGAACCGCCGGAGCGGTGCAGATCAATGAGGATCTTTTCCATGATTACCGGGGCCAGCCGTTCCCGGCCCAGGAACCAGTATCGGCCGCGGCCTGCGGCGGCCAGTTCTTTAAGATTTTCGGGCACCAGGGAGGTGGTTAGTAGATCTCCTTTCTCATCCTCATAATAACCGATTATGCGGCTACCGTCAGGGGTGCGGATGGGAATCAGGCTGGCCGCTTGCCGGCCGACACCGATGCTGTAGATCCGGCGATGGTCAGTCCCGGTTTCCAGAACTCTCTTTTCAAGCGCGGCAGAGTTGTCGGCGGAATCTTCGCCATCGCTGACTAAGAGGATAATCCCGGTCGTATCTGCAGACGTGCGGGTCAGCATTTCCATTCCGGTCTCCAGACCGGCTGCAAGATTGCTGCCGGGGGTTGAAATGGCAAGTTCATCAAGATTCTCAACCAGGTAGCGGCAATAACCGTAATCTGTAGTTAAAGGGACAAGTTCATAGCTTTCAGCCGCGAAGACAAAGACACCGATTCGTTCACCCGCGAGATTGTCGAGCAGATCCAAAACCATGATTCGGGCCCGGTTGAGACGGTTCTTCAGAGTGGCTGAAGCACCGGTTTTTTCCGGGAAGGCGCTATCTTCGGCGAGCATCGATTTTGAGATATCGATGCCGATAACCATATCGATCCGGCTTCTTTTGAAAACTGGTTTCTGCTGATAGATGACCGGTTCCGCCAGAGCCGTCAGGATCAGGGTCAGAGTCAGAGAGAAGAGCAGGGCGCGGCGCTTAACCCCGGATCGGGCCGGGGTAAAAAAGATTGTCTGCCGCTGCCGGTTGCGCCGGCGTATCTGGCGCAATATCAAGACGAGATGAAGAAGCAGGGGAATCAGACCCAGGAACCAGTAGGGATATTTGCAGATCATTGAACTATTTTCGCACCCGGTTGTCCGGCGGTTCACCGACCATAAAACCGGCACTTTCCGGGAGCATGGTCGAGAGATTCTTTTTGAGGTCAAGCCTGTTTTCAGCTCCGGTTGTCATTTGGGCAAGTTCAGACTGGCTCTGGCCGGTCGTCAGAAGCTCCAGATTCCAGCGTGGGATATTGTTCAGATCACGGGCTTGAAAATCATTGTCAATTTCAGTGATCGCACTTTTGAAATATTTTATTGCCAGGTTGAGAGCGGCTTGACTCTGTTTTAAGCTATTTCCTTTTTCGAGAAGATCCGCCGCTTGCAGCAGGTAGGTCGCACCTAGGAGATTGTAAACCCGCCAGGAAATTTCCGGGGACGGCCTCTGCTTGAGCAGGGATTCTCCGGTCTCCTGCAGGTTAAAGCGAAGTTGCTCAAACTCCTGTTGCAGACTGATAATCTCTTGGCTTATGCCAGGGTTATTCGGGCTTGTTATGCCAATCTGCTCCCGGATTTTAAGGATCAGCCGCCAGTAGCGCCGCATTATCCGGATTTTGATTAAGGGATTGTCAAGGTCCTGGTGGCTGTAGCGGGCGATAGCCTGTTGGTGGTCACTTTCCGTGTCAATCTGGGAGATCTCCGCCGCCACAAGTACAAGGGACTGGCCGCGGCGTGCATTCTGCCAGGTAAGGGTCAGTAAAATAAGACTGATCAGGCCGAAAAATAGGGCCGCCAGGCAATAGTAATCTGAACGTCGGTGCATCATTTTGTCTCTACCAATGACTGTAGCCGGGCGTGATTTTGATAATCCCGAAGAGAGTGAGTAAAATTAAAGCTGCCAGCATGAATCCCGGCCGGGTCGCCCGGGGCACGGTTGTGTTGATATTTAACATCCGGTTTTTCTCAAGTGTGTTGATTTCGCCGTAGATTTTCCGCATCGCTATTTTGTTGATATGTCCGGGCATGAGGAAAAGCCGGCCGGGAGTGGAACTTATCGCTTTGGCGATGTCACTTTCGACTTTACCGTCAACCGCGATAATGTAGAGTCTGATGCCGACTCTTTCAAGAAAGTCTATCAGACTGATAAAATCGGGCAATCCCTGCTCCCGGTTACGGGGGTTGCTGTGAGTTGCTTTAATCCGGCCATCGGTAAAGAGAATGATGGCGGTTCCTCCCTCCCGGCCGAGATCCCGAAATTTGGCCGGAACCGTTACCGGATTCCGGTTGCTGCCGGCCAGCAGATAACGCAGATCTTTGAGCTCGGCAAAAGCGGG
>JAOZQE010000008.1:7656-37891 GCA_029932385.1 bacterium
TCCGGTTGCTGCCGGCCAGCAGATAACGCAGATCTTTGAGCTCGGCAAAAGCGGGTCGGGTATCTTTCGGCCGCATCATGAAAAAAGAGCACATCGCCAGCCAGACCGCGTAGGAGGCATTGGTGGCTCCGCCGACCGCAAGCTGGCGGGAAATCCGGCTGGCATTTTTGCGGTCAAGCTGATCAAGTTTGTCATGTAGGATCTGGCGATCAAAGGTCAGCGGAGCCAGCAGTCGGGCGACACTTGAGAATGCGACTAAACCAATCATATCCTCCTGCGGCCGCTGCTTGATAAATGAGTTGATGCCGTCAAGGGAAACATCACCCAGAGTCTCGCCCGGTTCACCGCCGGAAGGCCGGTACATTGAACCGGAGAGATCCTGAACCAGCATCAACCAGCGGCTTTCACGTTGACTCTGTTGTTGGATGTCGGCGTAGCGATAGTTGGCGCAGGCGAGAATCAGGCAGATAAGAGCCGCATAAGCCAGGATCCGCGGTAGATATTTCTGAGTCAGATCGGGTTGTAACTTAGCGGCAAAGAGAGCCGCCGGGGCAAAATTGACTGCCGAGGTGTTTTTCCTTTGGTGTTTGAACCACCATAATCCGAGTGTCAGCAAGCCTAAGAGCAGGGCTTGGGGATATTCAAAACCCATAGCGGTCGCCTTTGGATTTGCTGTATTCCTTAAGCCAGAGCTGTAAAGTTCGGCATAATTTCGGAAAATCCTGATACTTTTCAATCTCCAGGGCGACCGTACGGTCGATCTCCGACCATATGATTTGCAGGTTGGCCGCCATTTGCGGGCTGAGGCAAGATTTCAGGTGTTCGCTAAAAGCCGTACCCCGGCCGCCGATCTCAGTTTCCGGCAGATTCTCTTGCAGCAGCAGAAAACGGCGTAAAAGATGATCAATCTCGACCAGGTGGCGCCAGTGATTTTCAACCTCCTGCAATTTGGTGGCATCTCGCAGAGCAGCGGTGATGTCCGGCATCAGGTGGTCTGGAGTTTCTATCTTGTCTGGTAATTCTTTTTTGCGGCGGCGATAACAGCTGGCGGCAAAAAACAGTGTCAGCAGCAGAGATAGAGTCAGGGCGAGGCAATAAAGTTGCTGTCGGGTTTGTGATTGCTTAAGGTCAGTGGTTATGAACCGGGGTTCTTTATCAGGGATAATCAGAGTCGGGGCGGGTTGGCCGCCGGGTTGCAGGCTGGCAATGTGAATCTTGATGCGGTTACTGGTGATCGTGCTGATTTTTGGTTCGTTTGAATCGTTGTCCTGATTATCTGTAGTGATGCCGCTTTCAGGTTGTCGGTAGTAAAGTGAAACCGGAGCCAGATGGAAATCTCCCGGGACGTAAAAACGCATGATGCCATGGATTTCAAAACTTTTCCTGGAGGATAATTCGAGATGGTCGAAAGGGGTGAATGTGCATGAAAAAAAGTTTTTTTGCAGAATCAGGCCGTTACTTTTCAACGGCCTGATCTCCAGAGAACTTAAAGAGCTGGGTTCCACGAGTACGGCTGCCGGCAGCTCTACCCGGAGCGTGAAAGCTAAAGGATCGCCGATCCGCCCGCCTTTTAAGGGACAAACAAGTTCGATTCGGCCGCCGGTCCCGGTATCAGCCTTAGCCTTAAGTGTATCAGAAGATCCATTGAGCATACTGAACAGCAGGGCCAGAAGAATAATCTTTATAAATTTATTCATTGTTTAATTTGGTGTCTGATTCGGTCGGCCGCTGGTGGCAGCCGGTTTAAGGTGTTTATCTTGGTCACAAAATTATCGGCCGGAGTGATTGTCGTAGAGGGGATTCCAGCGTGAGTGAGCTGCTCTTTAATCTGTTTTAAGAACGCTGCCATGGAGCGATTGTAGCCGGGCCAGCGGCCCAGATCAAGCAGGTACTCGTTGCCGGTTTCAGGGTCAACGCAGTCAACCAGGCCGGAAAGATTGTCAGGCATCTCTTTTTCTATCTCTTCAAGTAGCTGCAGAACCTTTATCTCATGGCCGGCAATGAGCAGGTCGGCTCCATCTAAAGGATCCAATAGATCCGAGAGCAGAAACGTCAGACTCTGAAACGGTAGTTTTTTTAAGTAGTTAATGCATGCACTTAAAGTAAAAGATGATTTATGTTGAGGTTGATGATGAACCAGGGCAGTAACCAGGGCGGTGAAATGTTCCAGGCCGGTTCCGGGCGGCAGATAAAAGATAAGCCCATCGGCCCAGAGCAGGAGACCGAAGGTGTTGTTGGTGGTTAAGGCCGACCAGGCCAGTGACACAGCGATCGTATCTGCCAGAGAGGTTTTGCGGCCCCAGGCCATGGATGTGCTTAAGTCTAAAATCAGCATCAGGTTGTAGTGGCTTTCCGCCAGGAACTCACGCACGTAGAGTTTCCCGGTTCGGGCCCGGGTGAGCCAGTCGATCTGGCTTATGGGATCGCCCGGACCAAACTCTCTTAAACCCTCAAAATCGTAGCCGCTACCCGGTTTAAGGCTCTCCCATTCACCAGGGAGAAATTCGGTGACCCGCCTTTCTGCGACAATCTTGAGCAGCTCTTTTTTCGAGAGCAGATCAGCGCTCGGCTCGGTTGATCCGGAGATAGCCATCAGTAAGCCTGAATCAGTTTCAACAACCTCGCGATTATAGTTTCCGGCATAATATTTTCGGTTAAGGCACGACTGTTGAGCAAAAGGCGGTGGCGGAGAATGTGGGGCAGTAGTTTTTCGACATCAGCAAAATCGACATAGTCGCGGCCTCGGTAAAAAGCCCGGGCTTTGGCCAGGGCCAGCAGTGATTCCGGAGCCCGGGGCGAGGCTCCAAGGCTTAAATAATCATGGATTCCGGGGAGAAAACCATCGTCTCCGGACGGTTTTGGCCGGCTCGCGAGGCAGAGGTTTAAGATATACTGCATAACCGTATCCGAGACCTTGACAAGATCGTGAACCAGTTTCTGGAGAATAACAATTTCGGTTGCGGAGAAGAGCGCCGTCAGATCGGCGACCCGTTGATCAAAATCACTGTCTTTGCGCTGCAAAAGGAGCATCTCATCGCTGTAGTTTAAGTATTCGACCTTGAACTTTACCATGAAACGGTCAGTCTGAGCTTCCGCCAGAGGATAGGTGCCAACCTGTTCGATGGGATTCTGGGTCGCCAGCACCATAAATGGCCGGGGTACGGGAAAATGTTCTGCCTCAACGCTTACCTGCCGTTCCTGCATCGCCTGAAGCAGGGCCGACTGTACCTTCGGTGAGGCTCGGTTGATCTCGTCGGCAAGAAAAAAATTGCAGAAAATCGGCCCCTTGCGATAGCTGAAACTTTCGGTATCGCGTTTGAAAATCATGCTGCCGAGAATATCTCCGGGCAGTTTGTCGGGAGTGAATTGGAAACGATTAAAAATGCCGCCGCAAACTCGGGCAAAGGTTTCGACCGCCAAGCTCTTGGCAACTCCGGGAACCCCTTCGAGAAGGATGTGCCCCCGGGCCAGCAGCGTCGTGATCATGATTTCCAGAAGCTCTTCCTGGCCAACGACAACACTGCTGACAGCTGTTTTAAGCTCTACGAGTTTTTCCGAATATCGGGTTATTGCTTGATCGTTCATGCTGGTTTTGCCGGAGTTTGCGGTTAATGTCGTTAGAGGTACTCACCTGTGTTAGAAGTCTATTAAAGCCTTGTTAGTCTGTAGAAATTTGACTACGGCATTAACTTTGGCCAGTTTTTCCGGCTTCGCGGCCAGACGTTTGTTGAGATCCGTCTGAGAAGCAACAAAACCCGGAGCTTTCTTATATAGTGCCGGCTGGACAAACCATTGGCCCGGCAACGCGTTTTTCATAACCTTGACCAAAGTCTCCTGGTAACCCATTTTTTCGAGCCGGGTAATCCAGATTCGGTTTTCTGCCCGGTTCAGCATCGGCAGATCATTGGAACTATCGCCGGCAATCAGGAAAGGCCGGTTAACGGTTATGTATTTCATGATATTGGCAACCTTGCCGTAGTAACCGTTCATCGGATGACAGATTTGCGCGGTCAGATGAAAATGGGAGAGCTCATCGATGTCGAGCTGGGCATATTTTTTGTTCTCTTTGACCAGGTAGGGATCTTTGCATAATTTGCCGTTGCGGTCGTCAATCATCAGGCAGCTTATGCCGATTACATTCTCAGCCGGAATCGCCAGGTTACTACCATGTAGCGCCTGAATCCTGGGATTAAGTTTGTTCAATACCATCCACCGAACCGTATGGACGTTGCTGGCGGACGAGATATATACTTTATAACCGTTTTTAAGAAGAACACCGTAAAGATCGACCATTTCGGGATAGAAAAAAGGCATACGGTAGCCATTGATTTTGGTCTCTTTAAGCGCGGTGCTTTTAGTGTCTTGTTCACCGATGCCGTCAGCAAAAGCCTTCTCCGTAGAAGGCAGCCAGTCAGCCGGGCTCATCGGAGCCATAATCTGGACGACCCAGCCATAACCGTTTTCGTAAGGGGTCGATTCGAGCGCGTGATGTTTGGTGGCGGAAAGAAAATCTTCATAATAGGCGGGCAGATTTTTGGCCGTCTCCATGGTAATTTTTTTGTCGCCCAGAACAAATGAAGGATCGACACATTTGTAGTGTTTCTCTTTGGTCAGGAGCCCGGCTTCATTTAAGGTCGCCATGGTCGCTTCGCCGATATCACGGCAGATGGTAGTGTTGTCAAAATCAAAAACACAGACCTTTCCCTGATTGGCATTGGCGGTGATCAATTTCTCAAGTCGTGCCTTAACATCCGGGTTCCAGTTTCCCTGCAGAGAAATTGGTTGAGCCAGAGCCGCTGCGGCCGACATACAGGTCAGGGTTATGAGCATTAAAATAAGAGTTAGATTATGGCGCAACCAGGTACGTTTTTTCATGGTATAATCTCCTTTTTGTTATTTACATGAAAATTAAATTGTCATAACGAGTGAACCTGAGGTAAGGTGCCCACAAACAACATATTGTCGTCCGGGATAAAATTCAACTTAGCAACTAATTCCGGCCGCGTCAACAAATGATAAAAAGAGTTGATTTGAATCTGAAATGAAATTGTATTATTGTAAAAATCAAGTACCTACCGGATAGATGACAATCTCAGCCCGGCGGATATTGAGCTTTAAGTCAAGTAATGTGTTGCGGGAGAAGTTGAACCTGTGAAAATTGAAGTTAGTGCTAACCGCTATTGTACGAGATGGGTACGGTTGGACATATAAAAAATGTGATAAATTTAAAAAATATTTTAATCCAGCGAACTCACGCGTTCGTTCCTTGCTTTATAGTGGTGTCAAATTGAAGGTTGGATTCCAACTGACATCAACTTTAACCGCCAGGGAGAATAAGATGAGTTTATCAAAAGAAGAGAAAGCGCAGGCACTAAAACTTTCACAAAAATTAGCTGACGAATTCGATGTTGATAGAGCTGCAAGGTTCTCGCACGGTCATCAAGATAAAGAGTGGTATGACGATTTTATCACCCTCTTCAATATGATTGCCGATGCAGATTTCTCAATGAGTGCCGGTACCTGGGCGACGATTGCCGGCGCATTGGCGTATGTCGTTTTTCCGGTAGATATTATTCCTGATTTTATTCCCTATATCGGTTGGCTCGATGATATCTTTGTTTTAGGCTGGGCAATGAAGGCTTTGTCGGCTGAAATTGCTTTATACCGAGAGTTTTGTTTGTCCGGGGAGATTGTTCCTCTGGGGATGGTTACATCTTGAGCGAGACCCTCTATACCTCCAAATATAGGGAAAATTAATAAGGCATCCAATGGCTAAGCCTGAATACGATAAAGCGATGTACCGTTTGACGACAATTATCTGTCGTCTGAATATCGGCGAGGCTTTAGATGTAAAAGAATTGGCGGCTGATTTTGGGGTAACTCCAAGGACTATCCAGAAGGATCTTAACGAACGTTTAAGCCATCTGCCAATTGAGAGGAGGGAAGAGGATGGTCGTTATCATTTTATGGGTGATTATCATCTGCGCGGCACCAATGAGCCGGATGCAATTTTAGTCGCCGATTTGATCGCAGCCATGATCAGGAATGTTGATGCTGAGTATACAAAAATTGCCGATAATTTTCTTAAAGGCCGCAGTTTCAGCACTTCCTGTTTTCTCTTTCACCTGAACCTTGAGGATATTTCAAGCTATAGTGACCTTTTCAGACTCTTAAATCAGGCCGTAGCTTTACGCCAGCAGGTTGGCTTTACCTATTGTAATAATCAGGGTGAGAGTAAAGAGTATACGGCTCATCCTTATCGTTTAGCCAATCTCAAGGGTTTTTGGTATCTGCTGGCTTACGATTTAAGGATCAAGCGCCTGAAAAGCTTTTACCTCAAAAAGATTGAGTCACCAATAATCCATCCCGGTAATTATCAGGTTGATTCAGATCTCATGGAAGAGTTGGAGAATTTCTCCGATGAGATTTTCAGCCCCTGGGTCTGCGAAGATTGTCGAACGGTTAAACTTCAGATTAGTGGTAAAGCCCAGATATATCTAAAGCGCAATCTCCCCGCCGCATTGACAATTGAAAGTGAAGATGACGATAGTTTGCTGGCATCAATGGAATATTTTGCTGATTCCGAAGTCCTGGCCCTGGTCAAGCAATGGCTGCCGGATATTGTTATTTTTGATAATCAACTCTTAACCGCTAAACTGAAGGCTGAGCTTGATTATTATTGGGATGATGTATTGCCGGTTTAATGTTCGTGGAAGTCATTCTGCAATGATTAAACTGAATTTCCTTTCAATCCAATCTCCTCAGCAACATCCCGCATTCCCATTATGGTATCTTCAATAAGCTCACCGATTTCGACCCCCAGCATTTCAGCACCTTTTTTAATAATAGAGCGATCAACTCCGGCAGCGAAAGCGGGTGATTTCCATTTTTTCTTTACTGATTTTACACTCATATCCATAACACTCTTTGAAGGTCTGACCATAGCATTGGCCGCAATCAGTCCGGTTAATTCATCAATTGCATAAAGAGTTTTCTCAAGAGTGCTTTGGGGCTCAACGTCTGAACATATTCCCCATCCATGGGAGATAACAGCCCGAATATATTCCTCCGGCCAATTGTTATTTTCAAGGATCTCTTTCGTTTTGGTACAGTGCTGATCGGGATATTTTTCATAATCCAGGTCATGAATCAGGCCAATTATTCCCCATTTCTCTTCATCTTCGCCATTTTTTTTAGCGAAGTAGCGCATAACCCCTTCTACGGCGTAAGCATGTTTTCGCAGGCTGTCACTTTGGTTGTATTCATGAAGGAGTCTCAGGGTATCATCACGAGTTGGAATAGAATTCATCATATTTGCTTACCTTATCTGGTTTTTGTGATCACTTAGCGGTCAACTTTACCGATGTTCTTACTGCTTGTGCGGCAACATCTGATTTGATAGAATCGGTACCGGTAAAGATTTTAGCTTTATTTGTATCTATGTTGCCGGTTCCATTCGCAACACTAAGAACATTGCCTTCTTTGTCAATTAAGTTGAATTCGATATTGACTTCCTTATTTACTGTAAAAGTATTTGCAAGTTTTACCTGCCAATTATAGTTTCTGTTGCTGCCGTCATCACTGGTCTCAGCCCAACTCATCTTTTGTTCGAGTATTTCAATATTATTTTGTTTTTTAGATATTTCAGAGGTAGCGGTTTCAGTTCCGGAAAGATTTTCAGGAGCATCGTGTTTGACCTTAGTTTGGCTTTTGTAAGGATCATATTTTTTGAGTGAGGAGTTGGTGTAGACGTGTTCCGCCCATACGGGTAGAGATATCGTCAGCAATAAAATTACTATTGTGGAAATAATTTTCATTTTAACACCTTTTATGTTTGTGGGGTAATTTGCCGATGGTTCGGCTTTTTTATTGTAAAATTAACTGAATAAGTTAAGATCTTCCCGTACAGTTTTTAGAAATTAAGCTCGTCGTTATCCCCGGCCTGTGAAGAGCTGCCGTGCTTCTTGCCGTCTGGTGAATGATTCGTTATGCCTTGTTGGCTATATAAAGGCTTCTATTCCTTTTCTTTCAATTATATCCAATAGTTTCCTTGATGCTCCAGCCGGTTTTTTATTGCCTTGTTCCCACTTTCTGACTGTGGATGGGCTAATATTAAATATGCTAGCCAAAGCCGCTTGGCTCAGCTTGAATTTTTTTCTGATAGAAGCAATTTTTTCAGGAGTATATTCTTGGATTTCTGGAAGGCAGAGATTTTCAATATTTCTCATAGTAATGTCATTTACCAACCCACTTCTATTTAAGTCTTTTATGGTGTTCGTGATGGATTTTACGATAGATTCTCTCATGATTTCACCTCAATAAAATCTCCATTTTCAATGGCTGTGGCTATGCCATTTTGTGATAAGCCGAGCAAAATTTTCGCAAACTCCTTGAATGCGTGGAGTTCTCTGGGGGACAAGCTGTCCTTATCATTTTTTGCAAAACCATGAACAAAGATAGCTCTGTCACTTCTTTTGTAGCAAATAATGGTACGACCACTGCCACTTTTACCCTGTCCCTCAAACCGAATTCTCTTTTTGTAGATATGACCACCAAGATTTGCCTCGAAAAAACCAGTTTGAACTTCTGATAACGCGGTGGCAAGTTCATTCTCTGGAATTTTCTATTTTGATGCCCACTTTGCAAATTGCTTTGTCATTAACTTCTTCATTTTTAAATATATCACCTGGTGACATATTTATCAAGGGTGTAAATATTTCAATATTCATTGTAATAATGGTGTTCTTTATTGTTGGAGGGGCATAACGGTCTATTTGCACAAAAAATCTGTAGATTAACTTTTATATATTTTCTTTATAGTACACCATATTAGCGTCTAATACAGCCTCAATGTAGATATCTAGAGGATATGTGCAGAAGTCTCGTTTTTGAAACATCCCCAGAGGCTCAGCTAACTGTGGCAATATGAGTATCTTTTGTGTTAATTTATCTTTCGCGGTTAAAATTTCTGCTGATTTTTACAGGCTGGGTTGATAGATTATGTTGTTGACAGGTTTCTCACCGATTGTTGCGCCGCAGACCCGGTTGCTGATCTTAGGTTCGATGCCGGGGGTTGAATCGTTGCAGCGGCAGCAGTATTATGCGCATCCGCGTAATGCTTTCTGGATGATTATGGGGGAGCTTGTCGGGGCACATCCTGAGCTTGATTATGATGCACGCATCGGGGTTCTCAAACAAAATTGCATATCGCTTTGGGATGTTCTTGATCGCTGTGTCCGGCCCGGCAGTCTCGATGGTGATATTGAACGTAAGAGTGAAATGACTAATCAACTGGTTGAATTCTGTCGGGCTCAACCTGAATTGCGGGCTCTGGCTTTTAACGGGCGCAAGGCCAGGGAAACTTTTCAGCGCCATTTTTGTAAAAAATTCCCGGATTTCTGGCAGCAGTTTCTGCTTATCGATCTCCCTTCCACGAGTCCGGCTTATGCTGCTTTGCGGCCGCCGGCCAAGCTTGAGATGTGGCGTCAACGACTATGTCCACTTCTGTTCGACAATCTCCATTAATGCCCACCTTTACCCCTTACAACTTGACTAAAACAGCTTTTATGGGTAGTACGTTCTGCACTATGTTCAGGATTAAAAATATACTGCTTCTGGGGTTGCTTTTAGGGCTCCTGCTGCCGGCCTGTACCGGGATTGGATTGCAACCGGAAAAGACCACTGTTAAAGAACGTCTGCCGGCTGATTTTCCGCAAGTCTACTCTCTCTACACAGAGGATGAAGCACTCTCTGGTGAAGGGTCTGCGGGTTTATGGTGGGAGAGTTTGCAAAGTCCGGAATTAAACCGGCTGATGCAACTGGCCCTGACTGAAAATTTTTCTGTGCTCAGTGCTTTAAGCCGGATTGAACAGGCCCGTTACAAGGCATTGAAAGCTGAATCCTGGCTCTATCCTGAACTTGGCGGCGGAGCCGGGGTCGGAACCCAGAAGCTGAAACATAAAGGGCGCGATTCAGTCTCCACCGATGAGTGGTTACTGGGTCTTAACGCCTCTTATGAAGTCGATCTCTGGGGCCGGGTTCGGGCTGTGAGATCGAGTGAAGATGAGAAGTTTGCAGCAACCCGGGAGGAGTTTAAAGCGGCCCGTTTAAGTGTCAGTGGAGCCTTAACTGAAACCTGGATTGGTTTGATTGAAAATCGCGAGCATCAGGATCTGTTGGAACAGCAGATTGCGCTCCAGAAAAAACTTCTGCAGCTTATTATCCTTCGTTTTCCCCTGGGCAAAGCTACGGCATTAGATATTTATCAGCAGCAGCAGGTAATTGAGAAGCTGCAGGGTACTCTTATCCCGATGGTAAATAATCAGGCTATTTTACAGCGGCGAGTGGCCTTTTTATGCGGTCGGACCCAGCTTGAGGAAACCTTTTTAGAAACCCGCCGGTTTCCAGATGTCAATGAACTGCCTACGTTGGGTCTGCCGGCTGATCTTTTAGCCGCCCGGCCGGATATCAAGGCCGCAGGTTTAAGGCTTAAAGCGACCGAATGGGAAGTCGTGGCGGCCCGGGCCGACCGGCTGCCGGCGTTGCGTTTGACCGCATCCGGTAGAACCTTTGGTGATGATGCCGGGTCGATTATCGATAACTGGTTCTACAATCTGGCGGCCAATCTCGCCGGACCGATTTTTGACGGCGGCCGCCGCCGGGCCGAAGTTGAACGGGTTCGGGCCGTGGCCGATGAGCGCCTGCAGAAATATCGTGAGGTGGTTGTCAACGCCGTCATTGAGGTTGAGGATGCGTTAACCTTGGAACAGGATGCTGTTGAAAGTCTGGCATCGATTCAGAAACAGAGTGATCTCGCCCGGCGAACCCTGCGTGAAGCCCGGCGCCGTTACTTAAACGGCAGTAGTGATTTTATCAATGTTCTGAAAGAGGAACTCAACAGCCTGCAGCTGGATCATGATATTATCAGTCAGGAAGGTAGAATTATCACCGCCAGAATTAATTTATATCTGGCTTTAGGTGGCTCCTGGATGGATGATTTCAATAAGGAAAGAGATGAAAATGGCAAATGATAAGCCGAAATTAAACTCGGATAGTCCGGACAGTACCAGCGAAATGGTTTTGCCGCGGCGTACCTGGCGGCAGCGGCTGCTGGCGTTGGGGTTGATTATTTTGTTGCTGTTGGCAGGTTTTGTGATCAGCCGGTACCTGCTTAAAACCCGGCCTCAGGCCCAGCGCAAGGCACCGAAAAAGATGGAAGCCCTGGTGCGCGTGATCAAGGTTATGCCGACCCATGAAAATGCCCGGATTGAAGCTCCGGGCCGGGTGATTGCGGCCCGGCAGATAACTTTAAAGGTCAGGGTTTCAGGCGAGGTGACCTATCTTCATCCCGATTTTATTCCCGGCGGGGTGATCAAAAAGGGCGAAATTCTGCTTAAACTTGATGATATCGATTACCAGTTGGAATTGCGTCGGAAAGAGGATGCTCTGGCTTTAGCCGAAGCCGATTTGCGGATCGAAGAGGGGAGTCAGACGGTTGCGCTTAAAGAGTGGGAGTTAATTACCAGTTTAAGCGATGATATTGATACTTCAAGCCGGGATCTGGCCCTGCGTAAACCCCATCTGATCAAAGCCAAAGCCCGGATTACTTCAGCCGAAACGGCTCTGGATCGGGCCCGGGTTGATCTTGAACGAACCGTAATCAGGGCACCTTTCAACCTGGTGGTGCGGGATGAAAATATTGATCTGGGTCTGCAGGTAACTCCGGCCTCAACCCTGGCAACTATAGCTGCAACGGATATCTTCTGGGCTGAAATCTCTTTGCCGGTAACGAAACTTTCCTGGTTTGATCTGCCGACTAAAGCATCCAGTAATAAATCTGCAAAACCGGCGGCCAAAGTATTTCTCCATAGCCGGAATCTGCCGGCTTTAGAGGGGCGAATTATCGCCCTGACTCCGGATCTTGATAAAGACGGGCTTATGGCACGGCTGCTGGTTGCGATTGCCGACCCGCTGGGGCTTAAGAAAAAGCATTGGCCGGTTCTGCTCGGCAGTTTTGTGAGGGCTGAGATTATCGGCCGGAAACTTGAAAATGTTTATCGTATTCCGCGTTCGGCCCTGCAGGAAAATGATCAGGTCTTAATCGCTGACAGTACAGACCGGCTGGTTTTAAAACCGGTGACGGTTGCCTATTACGGGGTCAAGACGGTGTTGATTGATTCCGGGTTAAATCCTGGTGACAGATTGATTATTTCGAATCTGCCGGCCCCGATCAGCGGTATGGCGCTTAAAATTGCCGGGTCTGCGAGTGAGGCGGCGCCGGCGACTGAAAAATCGGCCGCCGGAAAGAAAATAGAGAGTTCGGTTAAAACTACCGCCGGAGTGGATAATAAACAATGAGTCAACCGCAGAAACATAGTTCCGACAAGCAGTTGAATTCGGGTTATGCGCGATTGTCGCGTGGGCCGATTCGTTGGATGGCGGGTAACTCAGTTGCTTCCAACCTGTTGATGCTGGCACTTCTGATTGGCGGTTTTTTCTGGGGTACCCAGATCAAACAGGAGATATTTCCTGAGTTTAACCTCGACCAGGTGGTGGTTTCAGTGATCTACCCGGGGGCGAGTCCGGAAGAGGTGTCTGAAGGGATAGTTCTGCCGATTGAAGAAGCGATAGAAAATGTTGACGGTATCGAGGAGGTTGTTTCTACTGCTTATGAAGGACGGGGCGTAGTGCGGGTTGAGGCCCGGATTGATGCCGATCTGCAGCTGCTGGCGACTGATATAAAGAATGAGGTTGACCGGATCTACGCCTTTCCTGAGGATGCGGAAACTCCTTTAGTTAGTGTTCCATCTCACAAACGCAAGGTTATGACGCTGTTGGTTTATGGCGAACAAAATCATAAAGTTTTGCGCGAAGTCACCGAAATGGTGCGCGATCAGTTACTCCAGGATCCGGGTATCACTCAGCTTGAATTACTCGGTGAACGGCCTTTGGAGATGAGCATCGAAGTACCCCAGGCAGTGCTCCAGGCTTACAGTCTGACGCTGGCACAGATTGCTCATAAAGTCAGAGGTGCGGCTCACGATATCCCCGGCGGAACGATCAAGACATCCGGCGGTGAAATTCTGGTGCGGATGACTGAACGTAAGGATTTTAAAGCCGAATTTGCCAAAATTCCGATTGTCAGCCGGGCTAACGGGACAATGGTTACTTTGGGAGAGATCGCTACCATTAAAGACGGTTTTGAAGATATTGACCGCTATCTTTTCTTTAATGATCAACCGGCTCTGGGGATTGATGTCTTTCGGGTGGGCAAGCAAACCCCGATCACGGTTTCAAAAGCCGTCACCGAACAAGTTTTAAGGCTTAACAAGATCCTGCCGGACGGGGTTTCCGTGGTCAGTGTGGAGGATCGTTCAGATCATTTCAAACAGCGGATTTCACTGCTGGTGCGCAATGGCTATTTAGGGCTGGCCCTGGTTTTTATCCTGCTCGCAGTATTCCTTGAGATGCGGCTTGCTTTCTGGGTGACGATGGGGATTCCGATCTCTTTTTTAGGGGCCCTCCTCTTTATCCCATTCTTTGGTGTCAGCATCAATATGGTTTCGCTTTTTGCCTTTATTATCGCATTAGGTATTGTGGTTGATGACGCGATTGTTGTTGGTGAGAATATCTACCATTACAAGCAGCAGGGTTACAATTCGTTCGCGGCAGCGGTGAAAGGGGTGCGGGAGGTGGCGGTGCCGGTGACTTTCAGTATTTTGACCAATATTGTCACGTTTCTGCCGCTCTATTTCGTACCGGGGATAATGGGTAAGATATTTCGCCAGATCCCGGTAGTTGTAATCTCGGTTTTTCTTATCTCCCTGATTGAGTCGATCTTTGTTCTGCCGGCCCATATCGGTCATCAGCGAGAGATTAAAAACCCGGTGTTTATATTTATCACTCGGAAACAGCAGCAGCTTTCTGCGGGTATCAAATCCTTTATCCACAATGTCTATGGGCCATTTTTACGCTTCTCCTTGAGATTTCGTTACGTCAGTTTGACGGTGGGGGTGATCATTCTTATGGTTACCTTAGCCTATGTCAAGAGCGGGCGCATGGGAATGAGTCTTTTCCCCAAGGTTGAGTCTGATTACGCCTACGCCAAAGCGGTGCTGCCGGTCGGCGTGCCGGTAGCCGAAACCCTGGCAATAAGTGCCAAAATCAGAGCTGGAGCCAGTCAGCTGGCGGATGAGATTGGCCGGGAAAAACAGATTGATGGTATCTTGTCTTACGTTGATCAGAACTCGACCTGGACCAAGGTTTTTATGACCCCGCCGGATGAAAGAGTGCTGCATACCGGGGCCTTTGTTAAACGCTGGCGGCAACTGGTCGGGGGCGTAGTCGGAGTTGAGACATTACAGTTTAAGTCGGATATGGGCGGCCCGAGTTCCGGGGCCGCATTAACGGTTGAATTGCAGCACCGTGATACCGAAGTGCTGGAATCGGCCAGTGCTGAACTGGCCACGGCTCTGGCATCCTTCCCGATGGTATCCGATATCGATGATGGCTTTACGCCGGGTAAAGATCAGTTTGATTTCACCCTCAAGCCGGCAGGTTTCCAACTTGGCCTCCAACCTCGGGATGTGGCCCGGCAGATTCGTAATTCCTATTACGGCGACGAAGTCTTGCGCCAGCTGCGGGGCCGTAATGAGATGAAAATTATGGTCCGCCTGCCTGAATCTGAACGGGAACTGGAGTACTCTCTGGAGGAGATGCTGATTATGACCCCGAAAGGGGTCGAGGTGCCGCTTTTAGATGTGGTTAATATCAAAAAAGGTAAAGCCTACACCTTAATCGAACGCCGGGACGGGCGCCGGATTGTTAATGTTACCTGTGATGTGACCCCGCACAGTCATGCGGATCAGGTGATGTCGGTCTTGAAAAAAGAGATTATACCGGAGCTTAAGGAAAAATATCATGGCTTAAATTTTAGTTTTGCCGGCAAGCAGAGCGACCGTATTGAGAGTATGGCGGCCCTGGCGAAAGGTATGATGGTGGCGATGGTGGCGATCTACATGCTGCTGGCGATTCCTTTCCGCAGTTATATTCAACCGGCGATTATTATGGTCAGTATCCCCTTCGGTATTGTCGGGGCAATTGTCGGCCATCTTCTTCTCGGATATAGTTTAAGCCTGCTGAGTATGTTCGGGATTGTCGCTTTGTCCGGGGTCGTGGTCAACGATTCGCTGGTGTTGATAGATTATGCTAACCGCTGCCGGATTACGGATGGGGCGAGTGCCTATATTGCCATCACCAAGGCTGGAATTCAGCGTTTCCGGCCGATTATCCTGACCACCATGACCACTTTTTTCGGCTTGATGCCGATGATGTTCGAAACCTCAAGGCAGGCCCGCTTCCTGATCCCGATGGCGATCTCCTTAGGTTTCGGCATCCTCTTCTCAACCCTGATTATCCTGATCCTGGTCCCCGCCCTCTACATTATCTTAGAGGATATCAAAAAACTGGTTTCCGGCCTTATCTCTTAAATCCCAGCCGGCAGAGCATCAAGCATGAGGCTGTCAACCGAACCATTGAGCTGAAATCCGACGATCTCTTTATCGGCTGAGTAGGTGATGAAAGTAGCTTCATTAATATTATTACTGTCAGGGAACAGCTCTTCAACGGTGTTTACAACTTTCTCTCCTGGAGCAAGATTCATTGTTACTGAACCTGAGTTAACAATACTGCCATCATCACGTCGGGCCGATAAGGTTACGTTGACATTGCCGGTAGTGGGGTTAACAAAGTTGATGCCGGTCCATCCTAATTGGTCGATTTTTGGAAAAACTCCTTTTGTAGCACTGATACCGACTCCAGTGTAGCCTCCGAGCTGACTTCCGTTGCCGAAAAGTTCAAAGCCGGTAATCCCATATTCGGCATCAATCTTGAACCAGGCGGTGGTGGTTGGGAGGTCAAGTTTACTGGCATCGCCATCATATTTTTGTTTTCCGACCATGGGTACATTGATAGGTGTTAAAGTGGTTCCATCTTCCTGGTAAGGTGTTACCGTGAAATGGTCGTTAGCAGTGTCAGGGTCGTAAGCTACAATCCCGGTCCACCAGCCATCTGTAGTCGCGATATGGGGATAGTAGATAGTTGTGGCAAGCTCATCTTTGAGCAGGATGCCGCTCAGTGCCCCTTGAGATCCAAAAAGTTCAAGACCGACGATGCCGTCCGCGTTGCTGATTATGGCTGAGCCGACTTCAGGCTGAGAGACATTGTCGAAAAGTTTGGCGATGGAGAAAGCCTTGTGTGAACCGGAGTCTATGCTGACGGTTTTAGTGGTGTTGTTGTCAAATTTAAGAGTAAGAGTCTTCGCTTCTGTGGTGGTGTTGACCAGAGAAATGCCTGTCCACCAGCCGTTACCGCTGGCAATGTGAGGAATGTAAAGTTTACCACTGTTAAGTTTGCTTACAGATGGTATCGCAGCTCTGTAGCCGTAATCTTTATGTGAAAATTTGGTGTAACCGGTGATATCTTTACTTTCGCTGGTAAAGACAATGAAGCTGATTTTGTCAGGATTACTAAGTTCGCTGCCGACTGCAATCTGGCGGCGGGACATCGGGTTCAGGGTGATACTTAGAGGAGGGCCGACCTGGACGCCGTTGTCACTGTAACTTATAAGTTGGGCACTTATTGCTTTGTCCGCAGTGTTGATGATGGCTATTTCGGTTTCCCAGCCGCTATTACTAGCAACATGAGGAAAGAAAACCCCGCTTGCTACCGGTGTTTTTGCGGCATTATCAAACAGATAGGCGGCGCCGGTCATGTCATCTTGTTCAGGGGCGCCGATAAGAGTGTCTCGGGTGCTGCTGATAGTGGCGGCATCACCGAAAAATTCAAAAGTATCTCCGTCACCGGCGGTCAGTTTTTCTTTTATGCCCCAATTGTTATTGCCACCTTCGTTACGTTCCATGATATAAGCAGCACCAGCGCTGTAGGCCTGGCTGTCATGGCCCGGGGCTCCGGCTACGGCATAGTTGCCGGCGATCGCAACTGCGGTACCGAAATAGTCATACTTATTGCCGTCACTGGTAGTTTTCTTGGTCAGCTCACCCCAATTGTTACTGCCACCCTGATTTTTGTTGAAAAAATAGACGGCTCCAGCCTGGGAACCGTTAGCATTATTATCCCTGCCGCTGCCGATAATGGCAAAATCTCCGGAAATACCGACTGCAAGCGCAAATTCATAATAAGCAGCACCGTCACTAGCTGCCAGATCCGCAATTTTGCCCCAGTTGTTACTGCCGCCCTGATTCCGGTTGAAAAGGTAGGCCAGACCCGAATCGATACCGCTATCATCTGTGCCTGGAGCTCCAACCACAGCATTATCGCCGTCAATGGCAACCGCAAGACCAAAGTTTTCCGGACTGCCAAGATGGAGAGTATTGCTGACACTGATTTTGGCTGCCTGCCCCCAATTATTAGTGCCACCCTGGTTGCGGGCAAAGATAAAGGCGGCCCCGGCATCCTTGCTTACTGTATCATCTCCAGGCATGCCAACAATAATACGGTCATTGGAAATTGCTACTGCAGAGCCGAAACCATCATCGATATTGCCGTCGTCAGCAACTATTTTTTTAACCTGACTCCAACTGCCATCCTGGTTGTTGGCAAAAATAAAGACTGATCCTGAATTAGATCCGTTGTCATCATCTCCGGGGGCACCGATAACAATGTAATCACCTGCAATGGCAACGGCCCAGCCGAAGCCGTCACCGGCAGCACCGTCGCTGGCTTCGATTTTACTTATTTCCCCCCAGTTATTATTGCCGCCTTGGTTGCGGGTAAAGATAAAGACGGCTCCGGCTCCGGAACCGTTATCGTCATCTCCGGGGACACCGACTACTGCATAATCACCGGCAATAGCTACTGCATGGCCAAAATTGTCGTCATCTGAAAGTCCGGTTGCTGCCAGTTTATGTTCACTGGCGGCAACAGAAAGAGTTGTGCTGATAAGGGTTGTTACAATAAAGAACATTATTGCCAGACGGTAGAATTTTCTCATGGTTGTGGTATCCTTTGAGTTTGTATATTAAATGAGCCTTAATTCACTTTTTTGAAATTCATTCAAACAGAGGCAGAGTAATGATGAAGGTGGTGCCTTTGCCGGTTGTGCTTTTCACCGAGAGGCCTCCATTATGTTGCTCTATGATGCGGTGTGCAATCGCCAACCCGAGGCCGGTGCCCTGGCTCTTGGTTGTAAAAAACGGGTTAAAAATTGTTTCCAGGTTGGCTTTGTCGATACCTGACCCTGAATCACTGATAGTGATGGTTAAGTTATGAGTTTTTGGTGTGGAGAAGGCAGTTTCTGATGTTGTATTAATGGATTTCTCAGGCCAGCATGTACGGATGTCCAGACTACCGTTATCTTCGGTGGCATCAAGGGCGTTAATAATGATGTTGAGAAATACCTGTTGCAGGAGCCCTTTATCGCCTTCGATCAGAGGTTGTGTGTCTGTTCCGTGGTCAACTGTAAGTATGATATTTTTCTGGGAGATCTTGTTGGATACCAGGAACAGAGCATTGTCAATAACATGTTGGATAGTCAGCATTTCGAACTTGGGGTTGCTGGGTCTGGCAAAACGCAGAAGATTTTTGATGAACTCATCGAGTCTTTTTACCTGGTTGAAAACCTCATTGAAAATTTCCTGATCGGGATCCTGTTGAGTGAAATTTTTGCCGATAATCTGTAAGGCTGCGGCGATACCGGCCAGAGGGTTTCTGATCTCATGGGCGATGCCGGAAGCCAATTCTCCTAAAGAAGCAAGGCGATCCATACGTGCGAGATTATTTTCCATCTTTTTGCGCTGAGTGATATCCATAAACATGCAGCTCAGGCCGGCAGTTTCTCCCTCTTTGTTCGTGATGATTGAAAAACATATTTCCGTGGGAAGCTTTGTCTGGTCTGCGCAGATTAACTCAAATTCGGATAAATATCCCGTCTTCGGATCAATGCATTTGCCGCCACCACTGAAAATACCCCGGATCTCCTCTTCTTCGGCATCGAAAAGGTCTGTCAGTTGAGTGCCAGCCAGTTTTTTAAAGGGGTATCCCAGAAGGCTTTTGACGGCATTGTTTGAGTGAGTGATTTTTAAATTGATATCGGCCGTAATCAGACCGATTCTCAAACCTTGAATTATACTTTCATAAAAACTTTTAAGTTCCTCGTTTGTTTCTAAATGAAGGGATAACTCTTCATTCTGGTGAGCTATTCTTATTATCATTTCATGATGTTTCATGGCCCGTCCGATAGCCATTGACGAGTGGTTGACGATGGCGGTGGCCATGCGAGCTTCTTCGTAACTGACCGGGGTGTCACTTTCAGGCTTATTGGCCAATACGTAGCCGTAGAAATTGTGATCATCGCAGATCGGGATGATCAGAAAAGCGGATGTGTCACCTAATATAGACTCAATTGTTTTATCGTGCTGGTAATAAGTGAGAATAGAGTAGTGTCTGAATCGTCCTTTGTTGCTGAGGAGTTTATCGAGAGCGTGATTGTTGGCAATCTCTTTGTAGCAGATATTTATCTTTTGCCGCTGTTTATCCCTTTGCTGATCACGAAAGTTATCTTTTAGAATTCCACATGTTACCTGCAGTGAATCTTTTTGTGCGCATTTGTTCTTTATATTTTTTTCAGGTTTGGGTTTTATTACATTCAGTGGTTCCCGATCAGCATATGCTCTTTTTAAGAGGCCGTTTACCTGTGAGAAAGGGACATTGATATCCAGTACCTTATCAAAGCCGTAACTGACGCGGCTTTCGAGTTTTTTGCCCTGCTGGTCGTAATAGAGCACCACCAGACGTTCCAGGTCAGTAGTGTTAATGATGTCTTCAGCAACATGATTTAAGAGGGTGTCGACAACATCGGTTCGGGCCATACGGGTGACGCTGCGGTAGAGATGCCGCAGATCCTGTACCTGTTGATTGCTGGAGCCTGTTGTCGGTGGTGTATTCATAGAGATGCTATGCTCAGCAGTAAGCTCAAATTTACATAGGTTCAGAGTTCAAAGTGCAGCATTGATCCTTGAACTCTGAACCTATAATCTATTACAGATTTAGATCATGAGCAGTATTGTGACATTCCCCGCAAGTTGGGAACTTTTTCATCATCCCGGCTGAATGCGGAACATTGTGGCAATCCTGGCATGTCGGAACCGTTTTATGCTTGTCTTTGTGGCAAGCAGCACATGCGAGAGCCTGGTGTTTTGTTTTGCCGGCGCTCAACTGGCTTAAAGCTTCCTCATGGCATGAGCCGCAACTTTTTGATGGTGTGGAGTCGTTATAGACAACGACCAGGGGTTTGTGGGCCTGGTGGCACTGGGAGCAATCAGCCTGTACCATGGTTTCGCTATGTGGTTCATGGCAGTTGACGCAGGGTGGAACCTGAGCATGTTCCTGGTGGCAGGCGGTACAAGCCATCGTTGTATGAAAACTTTTGTTTTCCTGAAGTAATACGCCCTGTTCCTGGTGACAGGTCAGGCAAGGGCCGGTGATATCTTTGGCCAGATGCAGAATTAAGGGCGTGTGGGGATTGTTGTGACAACTGAGACAATTTTGCAGTTCATAATGGGATTTTCCGCTATGACAGCTGTTGCAGGCGGGGATGTTCTCCCTGACGGTGGGAGGATGTCCTTCGTGACACTCCATACAGCTGACCTCGGTTTTATGAGCGCCACCATTGGCGGCAATGTCCGCCGGTGGTTGAGTGTGACACTTGATGCAGTCGTCATCGCTGAGTTCCGCCGCCAGGCTGAAAGGAGTGAATGTCAGAATCATGCCGGCACTTATTGTTAATGTTATCAAAATTAGCGTCAATCTCTTCATCTTTTTTCTCCCCGTTTTTTTTTGATAAGAGTTGCATCCTCAAATATTTATCCTCAATTAGTTTAGCAATGATCGTTCCTCGGTGAGAGCTGATTCAATATTAACCTACCGGAATTATCAAATGTTAAATCAATATAGAGCAAGGCTTTAGTTTGTAACTGTTATTCTGGCTGTCAGGGGTAATTGTCTGGTTCGGGAATAGGAGGTCGTGACGACATTTTTCTGGGGCATATGCCCCAACCGGGTTAGATGGCGCAACGGTTTGCCAGTGATGGAATGGCTGTTTTGCTGGTTTTGATGCCATTCGCACAAATATTGCTTATTTATCGTACCTTAGCAGGTAACAGTTGATTTTTGATCCGGCTCTCTGCTACATATTAAGATAGTTAAACAGTAAACTATTCTGGGGGTAAGGCGGGAATGACAAGTAAACGGGTTCTGGTTGTTGATGATGAACACCTGATACGCTGGTCTTTGGTAAAGGCTCTGGATGGAGCCGGTTACCAGACCGAAGCCGCAGAAACCGGAGCTGAGGCCCGAGCTAAATGCCAAGATTTCAGGCCGCATGCGGTGTTGTTGGATCTTTGTTTGCCCGATGCCAGCGGTACGGACCTGTTGCAGGAGTTTAAGGCTGACGATAAAGATCTGGTTGTTATAATGATCACAGCCTATTCTGATGCTGATTCTGCTGTCAGTGCTCTTAAAATGGGCGCTGCTGACTATGTCGGAAAACCTTTTGACTTGGAAGATGTACTGCATTCACTTGAACAGGCTCTTGAAAAGCAGCGCCTGCAGGATGAGAATGCATATTTTCGTCGAGTTCTTAAGGGTAAGATCGAAAATGACAACCTGGTTGGTAACTGTCCGGCAATGATCAAAATTTATAAATTGATCAAGGTTGCAGCCGATGTCGATGCCAAAACGGTTTTGATTACCGGTGCCAGTGGAACCGGTAAAGAGTTGGTTGCCCGTGGCATCCATATGCATAGTTCACGTTCGAAAGAGCCTTTTATTGATGTCAACTGTGCCGCCATTCCGGAATCATTGCTCGAAAATGAACTGTTCGGTCATGAACGGGGTGCCTATACAGATGCCTCGCAGAAGCAGAAGGGAATTTTCGAAATGGCCCAAGGGGGTACTGTTTTTCTTGATGAGATCGGAGATATGCCTATCGCTATGCAGGCCAAGGTTTTGAAGGTTATTGAAAATCGTCGATATCGACGTCTGGGCGGCAGCAGCGATATCTTGTCTGATACCCGGATTGTGGCCGCGACCAATCAGGATCTACCTTTGATGGTCAAAGAAGGAAAATTCCGCGCTGATCTTTACTATCGTTTAAATGTTATGCCGATTGTTTTGCCGTCACTGCTTGAGCGGAAAATGGATATACCCCAGCTTACAGCCTATTTCATTAACCGTTTTAATGGTGAGTATGGTCGCAATATTGAAGGGGTTGATGCGCAGACCATGCACTTTCTTATGGCCTATGATTGGCCGGGTAACGTGCGTGAACTACGCAATGCAATTGAGCGGGCCATGATGCTCGAGCGCAGCAGTAGTCTTACTTCACAGCATTTCAGCTCCGAGATTATTGATGCCGGCAAGCTTGAGTCTGGTGTTGATGGCGCGGAAGAGGGTGTTGAAGACTGTTTTGCGATGGGTCAGATTCGTCTGCCAAAAGATGGTATTTCACTCGATGAAGTTGAAAAACAGCTTATCCAGCTGGCCTTAAAGCGTTGGGATGGTAACCAGACCAAAGCAGCTGAATGTTTGCGTATGAGTCGGGATACTTTACGCTATCGAATGAAGAAATATGATCTTCATAAATAGATTTTCTAATATAAGGCTACTTACTTGCGGGTTTCCCCGCGTTAGCAATGGAACTAGATATGATTATCTGGAAAGTTATTTATCGGCTGGCAGTTTATTGTAGTCTGAGCTTGATTGTCTTCTCTTTTTTCACAAATACAGCTGCCGCAAGTTGTCTAACCGGAGCCTGTCATCAGGAATTGCAATCTTTTACGCGGCTGCATGAACCTGTGGCGGAGGGTGAATGTCTCTCCTGTCATGAGTCTGTTGCTAAAGAACATCCCTTAAAAAAGGGTAAAAGCTTCAAGTTGGTTGCTGCAGGGGCAGCTCTCTGTGTTGAATGCCATGATAGTTTTGACCCCAATGTCGGTAAGTTGCATCCGGCGGTAGCTGATGGTGAATGTCTGGTCTGTCATAATCCGCATGGCGGTAACAAAACCGGTTTGTTACGGGCGGCCGGCGACCTTAAAGTCATCTGTTTTGAATGTCATAATGCTGAACCATTTGCACAGCAATTTGTTCATGGTCCGGCTGCCGCCGGGGTCTGTCTCGAGTGCCATATGCCCCACCAGTCAAAACATAAAAATCTCTTGATCTCTGATTCTAAATCTTTGTGTTTGCGCTGTCACGCTGATCTTGTGGCAGGTCTTGAAAATTCTGCCGTCATTCATGCACCTATCAACAATTCTGATTGTAGTGCTTGTCATGAAGTTCATGGCGGCGCTTTTGCCCACCTTCTTAAGGCAGATGGGCCGAAACTCTGTTTTTCCTGCCATGAAGAGCTGGCTGACAAATATAAAAAATCAAAAACCAAGCATACAGCTCTCTATAAAGATGACCGTTGTGGTAATTGTCACAGCCCTCATTTCTCAGAATATGCTTCTCTGTTGTCGGAGTTGGAGAGTGAGACCTGTCTGCGTTGTCATGGTAAGGACGATTTTAAACGTTCCCGGGCCTTGCGAAATATCCGCACTGAAATTGCCGGTAAAGAGCATCTGCATGCTCCTCTGGCTGACGGTAAATGTTCCGCTTGTCACGACCCACACGGTTCCGATTTCTATCGCCTTCTGGTCAACGCCTATCCTGAAAATTTCTATGCTCCATATCGCAAAGGAACGTACGCATTTTGTCTGGATTGTCATGAAGAGAACCTTTTGCGTTTTCCCGAGACCTCCATTTATACCAGTTTCCGGGATGGTAAGCACAATTTGCACTATACTCATGTTGCCGATTCCCGCAAAGGTCGCACCTGTCGTGCCTGTCACCAGGCTCATGCCAGCAATGGTCCTAAGTTGGTCAATGAGGAGGGGGCGTCTTTCGGTAACTGGAGAATCCCTTTACACCTTGAATTAACTGAAACCGGAGGAAGTTGTTCGCCCGGTTGCCATCGCCGCATCTCCTACGATCGGGAAAATCCTGTCACTGAAAGATAGAAAATATCTTTTCTCTTCCCAACTCCGAATTTTGACCTCCACATTCTTCGCCCTTTTTGGGTGATATCACTCTCCTTGTCCGACTGTTGTAGTGGGCTATGTGCCCCATCTTGGTTCTGGTTGAGCTTTGAGCAGAATCTGCCGGCCACTGAAAATTTTTCTTCATTTAACATAAGTAGCTGAATATACAGTCTTGTTGAATGGTGTATGTGTTTTTGTCTTGGTGCTTTCAGGGCTTGGCATAAAAGATGCTCCTTATAAAAATAGAAATGCCATGACCTTTGGTATTACGGATCTTTTGGGGAAGATCTTTTATCTTAACAAATTTGTAGTTAAAGAGACTGGACGTACGCATAATAATTTAAGGAGAATGAGACAAAATTAAGATAAATATGTCTGAGAGGAAATATATTATGAAAAGATATATGATAATTTTCCTGTGCGTTGCCGCCCTGACTTTCTGTGCTTCACAGGTCTTTGCCGGCGCAGCACCGGGAACCGGAATCGTGGGTTCGAAACACGATATGAATGTGGTCCCTGGAGCTACTCCAGATCCACAAAACCGTGTATGTGCATTCTGCCATACTCCGCATCATGCTCTAGATGACGCTTCGGCAGATTACCTGCCTTTGTGGTCGCACGAGCTAACCAGTTTAACCTTTACCGATTATGATTCAATAACCTTTGATGGTGGTGGGCATAAGAATGCCGACACCCTGACCGGTCCTTCCCGTCTCTGTATGAGCTGTCATGATGGTGCTGTCGCAGTTGACCAGCATTATGGTCAGCCTGGCGGCCTGGTCCGTTCCGGCGATAGCTGGGGCGAAATAGGTGTTGGTGCAGGTGGCGATTTGAGCAATGATCATCCGATCGGTTTCGATTATAATGCAGTTTCCGGGATTGATGATGAAATTCGTATCTCTGCGACACCAGTTCCTAATCCTAATGTTGACAGTATCAGTGATCTGCTGTGGGACGGTCAGTGGATGACCTGTTCTTCTTGTCATGATGTTCATAACACTGACGCTAATGAAGATTATTTTCTCTATGGTCCTCAGGCCAATTCCGATTTTTGCCTGATTTGCCACGACAAATAATACTTCAAGTAAGTGTCAATTACAGCCTGAGGCTGCCGGAGCATACCGGCAGCCTTTTTTCGGTTGCGTTAAAACTTGAGTAAATGATATAGATATTAAAATGACAGGATAATAAGGAGCTTTTGATGCGCAAACCCTTTACTCCAATTTGTTGTAACTGTTTGAAAATTATTCGGCTCGGAGTTTTGTTATTATCGTTTTTTCTCATCTCCGCCTGTGCCGGCCCTGAAGTTGCGGGTCCTCAAGGATCGGTATTTTTCCCACCAGCACCCAATCCGCCCAGGCTTCAATATCTAACCAGAATTTCCAGCTCAGCTGATATTGATGGTAAAAAGTTGGGGGGGCTTTCAATCATTGCGGTCGGTGATACCCGTGCGGAAAAGCCGAAACCGATTATTAAACCTTATGGGATTACGGTGCGCAATGGTAAACTCTACGTTTGTGATACCTCACCCGGTCGCCTGGTTGTCATCGATCCAGCTCGTAAAAGTTTTGAATTCTTAAAGGGAAACTATAGTTTTGGCAAATTGAAAAAACCGATCAGTTCTGAAATTGATCGTGACGGAAATCTCTATGTAGCCGATACCGTACGTAAAGAAGTGTTGGTTTATGGTCCAAGCGGCAATTTTCTGCGTGCTTTTGGTAAAGGATTGGAGATGAAACCGGTTGATGTGGCTATCGATGGTGATTACCTCTATGTTCTCGATATCAAGAATCATGATATCAAGATTCTTGATCGTAAAACCGGCAAACACCTTGATACTATTGGTAAAGGCAGTAATGAAGAGCATTTTCTCTCTTTGCCGATCAGCATTGATACTGGCCCCAAAGGCAGCCTTTACGTCTCCAACATGACCTCCGGTAAAATCGTCAATCTCGATCGTGACGGTCACTTGCTGGGTGAGTTTGGTAAGCTGGGTGACGGTTTTGGCCAGTTCGGTCGCCCCAAAGGTTTGGCGGTAGATGATCAGGGACGTATTTATGTGGTTGATGCCGCCCATCAGAATGTCCAGATTTTTGATAAAAGCGGCCGGCTTTTGATGTTTTTCGGTGATCCCGGACTACCCTTTGGTTCCCTCAACCTGCCGGCTGGTATCGCGGTTACTTCACAGGGGATTGATCTCTTCAAAGAATACATCGATCCCGCTTTTGCGGTGGAACAACTGATTTTTGTTACCAGTCAGTTTGGCCCGGCCAAAATCTCGGTTTATGGTCTCGGAAAATTGATTGATTGAGGTTTGAAAGTTTAACTTCACCTCAGCGGTCACAGAAAAAAGATCATTTGTACTTCTCTCTGTGACCGTTGTAGTGAAAAAACATGTTTCGAGAACCATTTGCGTGGTCAATATCCTGAAATTTTACCGCACTATTTTTCTCATCTGCATTATGGCCGTGGTTTTCTCTCTCGGCGGTTGTGATGCTACCTCCCGGCATAAGGTCTTGACGACCATATTTGACGGCGTGCCAAGTCAAATTCCTCCAGAAGAGGTTCTTGAAGAGTACTACGCAAATCGTCGTCAGGCTGAACTTGACGCGGCCGCAGGTTTAGTTCCGGCAGATGGTGAGACCGTCGGTCGGCATGTCTCCAGGCACCTTCCTTACACTGAAAAAAAATGTAAGGATTGTCATGATTTCAGCAGTGCTGTCGGCCTTATCCGACCGCCTCGGGAACTCTGCTTTGTCTGCCATCGTGACTTCCGTGACTATATTCTTGAACCTTATGTGCATGGGCCGGTTGCGGTCGGTGACTGTTCCGCCTGCCATCTCCCGCACTCTTCCGAAAACACCTCATTACTGGAGCTTGATCGGAATAAAATCTGTGACAAGTGTCATCATGAGGAGCGCCTGGCAGCGGCCATGCATGATAAGGTCATGTCTCATGGTATGGCTTGTGTTGATTGTCATGATGCCCATTACAGTCAAGCCCGCTACTTTCTTAAATGAGAATGAATGCAGAAAAAATGTCAATGAGATTGAGCCTGCTTTTATCATTTTGTCTGCTTTTAACTATGCTTTTGTCATCTGTTCGGGTTGAGGCTCGAGCCGTATTTATGATCCGGGATTTTCGTAACTGGTTGGAATTAGAATATGAATATGATGGTTACACGGCCAGCGGCAGTGGTAACGACCAGGATATGAAGGAGCATAGTCTCTCTGAAAAATATCATTTTGAAATGGCTTACGCAATCTATGATCCACGCTGGGTGAATGGCCATTTTAGTGTTGATCTGGGGCCGGTGCAAGAGCGTTATGATGGTTCCTATGAAGGTTCAGGTAATGATAATGAGTTCGAGTTTGGTTATGCTCTCGATGGTGTTATTCTTGATCGTAAATCTTGTCCGACCTCTTTTTTTGCCGGTTCAGATGAGAGTCGGGTGGAACGGCGTTTTTATCGGAATTATGATCTCCAGATCGATAATTACGGGATTTCCACCACGTTTAAAAACCGCTTTGTTCCAGTCCAGGTAAGTTATTTCAGAAATATCAGTGAAACCAGCGGCCTTGAACTCGATCGGAAGATTGATTCTGAAACTTTTGCTATCGATGCCTCGCACCAGACTGAAAATGGTTTCAGTTATACTGAGGCCAATTATTTTAATACAGATGATAAAACCAGTTTTTCCGGAAATGAGGAGTCGGTAAAAAACAGAGTCGAAGAGTTTTTTGCCCGCAACTCATTAACCTGGGGAGAACATTTAGCGCGCAGTTATTTTGTTTCCAGTTACCGTTATCGTGATGAAAGCGGCGAAAATAAGATCAAATCGACGGACTGGCTTGAATCACTGTCATATAAACCGGGACGGGCCCTGCGTCTGGGGTTGGAGTATCAGTTCAGCGAAGATGAGGTTGAGAGCTATACCCGTAAAGATCACAAATATCGGGCCCTGCTTGAACATCGACTCTACGATAGCCTGGTCACCCTGTTTCGATTGCAAAGTCGACGGCTTGATTACGACAGCGGGACTGAAGATGATAATGGTTTTTCTCTCGGTTTTTCTTACCGCAAGATGTTGCCATCTGATTCCCTGCTGACGATGGGGTATAGTTATGGTTATAACGAAATCAAAAGAAATCTGGATGGCAATAAATTTTTCATTATCGATGAACTGATGATAGTCGATCTTTTTGATCGAAATGTTCTGAATAGTCTTGATGTCCTGGCTGAAACCATTGTTGTCATGGATCAGGCGCGCCTGATTACCTACATTGAGGGTGATGATTACTTGGTTCGCCAACTGGGGCGGGAAACCGAGCTGTTTTTTCCTCCCGGCAGCCTGATTAATACAGGGGATACAATATCTATCGATTATGCCTATTACGTTGATCCGGACATCGATTATTCAACCGCGCTCCATCAGGCAAATGCTGAGATCTCTCTGTTTGAACGTCGTTATAGGTTCTATGCTCACTATATTTCGTCAAGGCAGAAGCTGCTTTCCGATAAGGATAACCAGGAGCTCGATGATCGTCTTTATGATCTTGAAACCTGGACCGTTGGAATTGAAGCCAACTGGGATCATTTTTCATGCGGCCTGGAATATGTCGATTATGATTCGACTACCGATGTACGCCAATATGTTGAGTCTTTCTGCGATTATCGCCGCTATTTCACGCGTAATTTTATTTTTCTCTACTTGCGGGATCGCCACACCTGGCATGAAGACCTTGACAATGGTACCGTCGGCCAGGGTGGTGACGAAAATATTTTGACGACCGGGATTCATTATCGGCGCCGCTTTCCATTGGCGGCGATAGGTGAGTTAAGCTTGGATTACCTGAATCAGTCCGGGCGCAACAGCGACCGCCAGGAGTTGGATCTGGAAATCAGTTACCAGTTGCAGGTTGGCCGGTTGGAGTTTGAGATCAGTCTTGAAGAGGAGTGGACCTGGACCGATAGTCGTGATTATCGTGATGATACAGTTATGTTCAGAGTGCGCCGCTATTTCTGATTTTGACACCGTCAGTAAAATTAATCAACGAGAAATTGTTTTGTATAAATATCTGAAATTAATACTTGTTTTATCTATGGTTCTCTCTCTTGTGGCTTGTATTGAATCATCGAAGCCGTCAATTGAAACCGAATCTGTGGTCGAAAAACCGGTTTGGCCGGCATCTCCATTGCCAACCCGTATCGCCTGGCAGGGTGAAATCCGGGATTTTCGTGATTTTCGTAGACATGAAAGTTTCTGGCAGCGGCTTGCCGGCTTGATTGTTGGCCAGCGCCAGACCGGTTTGGTCAAGCCTTACGGCATCTACGCTGACGATAATGGCCACCTCTTTGTGGTCGATACCGGGGCCCGTCGGCTCTATCTGTTAGACAGTAACGATGAGAGCTATAAAGTTATTCCGGAAAATGACAAAACTCCATTTTTATCACCGATCGATGTTACCGGGGACGGTGTGGAGACGGTTTTTATTACCGATTCCAAGAAGGCCGGGATTTTTCGTTATAATCTTAAAGATGGCCTCCTGGTTGAATTCCCAACGGTTTCTCTGCAGAGGCCGACAGGTATAGCCTATCACCGGAAGGATAAATTGCTTTATGTTGTCGATACGCTGGCCCACCAGGTTGTTGTGCTTGAACTCGACGGGCGTGAGCGTTTTCGTTTCGGTGAGCGTGGAACCGGTCCCGGTCAGTTCAATTTCCCGACAGCAGTTGCGGTCAGTGATTGCGGCATGGTTGTGGTTACTGATGCTCTTAATGGTCGTATCCAGATCTTTGCCAGCGATGGCAGCTTTGAACTCGAAGTCGGGCGTCCCGGTGATACCTCCGGTACTTTTGCCAAACCTAAAGGTGTGGCTTTAGACAGTGATTGTAATATCTATGTCTGTGATGCTCTCTTTGATGCGGTTCAGGTCTTTGACCGGGGCGGTCGTCTGCTGATGTCTTTTGGTGACAGCGGCTCCCGACCCGGCCAATTCTGGATGCCGACCGGCATCTTTGTCGACCGACAGGATAATGTCTACGTTGCCGACAGTTATAATCAGCGTATTCAGATTTTTCGTTATATGAAGTAGGTTACCGGATGAAACGTTTTTATTTTTTATTTGCGGTTATGGTTC
>JAOZQE010000167.1 GCA_029932385.1 bacterium
TTTTGATAACGCCCTCGAAAATCTCCGGCACTTCAACCTCAAAGAGGCGGATCAGGAAACCGGGATGGGAGCGCGAGAGGACAATTTTGGGGCCTTTAGCCGTGATCTCAACTTTCAGCAAATAGGCGCGAATCCGTTCACCCTGACGGAAATTCTCCCGCGGGATGGTCTCGGAGCGAGGCAGAATCGCCTCGGTAGTTCCGAGATTAACGATCAGATTCCCGCGTTCAACCCGCTGTACTGAACCGTTAACAATCTCGCCGACCTTTTCGTGATACTCTTCATAAATACTCTCACGTTCAGCTTCCCGGATCTTCTGCATGATGACCTGTTTTGCAGTCTGCGCCGCAATCCGGCCGAAATCATCAGTCTCCAGCTTAAGACCGAGACTGTCGCCAATCTCAGCTTCAGGATCGATCTCCTGAGCCTCATGCAAGGTAATCTGATAGTAGGAGTTTTCCACATCTTCCACCACCTCAACAAATTCGAACAGCTCAATTTCGCCGGTCTCATCATCGTAGGAAGCTTCGATTTCACGGGCCGCACCCAATTTCTTTTTGGATGCCGTAACCATCGCTGATTCAATTGCCTCAATCAGAATCTCTCGAGGAATATTCTTCTCTTTGCTGACCTGATCAAGAATGAAGTTCAAACTTGAGGACATAATCTTAAATATCTCTCCTTAAACCCGGTCCGGCCGGGGTTAAAATAGTGTCGGCCTTAAAACAGCCTTAAACTTTAACGCGGGGAAACCCGCAAGTAAGTAAATTAATTATGATCAATCTTTTGCTATAAAACCAGAAAACATTCTGATTTGAGAGCACTAATCACCGAATTTGTAGACCAGATTGCACTTTGAACTCTCATCCAGAGGCACAATATAATCTTCATCGTCAACCTCGATGGTTACCGTTAACGGCTCTTCCGAGACCTCTTTCAAGACCCCTTTAAACCGCCGCCGGCCATCTAAGGGACGCACCAAGGTTACTTTCACAGTCTCCCCGATCCGGGTGCTGAAATCCAGAAACCGCCGCAAGGGACGGTTAAGTCCGGGCGATGATATCTCCAGATTATAACGACCGGAAATCGGATCCTCAACATCAAGCAGGGCTCCGAACATACGGCTGACATGAGTGCAGTCATCCAGAGTCACGCCACCCTCTTTATCAACAAAGAGTCGAAGAAGTGAGCCCTCGTCATTCTGGCTGAACTCGAGATCGACCAGTTCATAACCGAGATTGGCTAAAAGATCTTCCGCCAGAACCCGGATTTTACCCTGCCGATCTTCCGGCAATTCAAGACTTGTAACCATACTTCAAATATAACTCGACATTGGGTAAAATGAAACAAAAAAAGTGGGCCCCTGGAAGAGCCCACTTGCAAAAAACCGTCTCCGGCTGAACCAAATTTTCGCAAACTTGCGTGCCTACTAACACTCTCATATAAAAAATGCAAGTTTTTTCTAAACCAGATCACTTGCCGGTGAGGTTCCAATGAGAGGGCTGTCTCCAACGGAAAGTTCACTCACTTTAATAAGCTTCGCAGTGTCAAAAACTCTCTTTGTCGATAAATATCGACAGGCTCTCCCCGATTAAACCCGCAGACACCCAGCCAGCAGCTTTACTCAAAGACGGGCTTTATTTATGGCAAAAGAGTTGCTCATGCATCATACAGCTCTTTTTCCCTCTTTTTCAAAACATCTGCCAGGAAATTATAGGCTTCCCCCCAGGCGGACAAAACTTCATCTGTAATTACGTCAGCACCAAGCACTTCAGTCATTGCTGTTAACAGTGAATCTGCAACCATCGGATAATGTTTGGGCTGTATTTCTACATTAACATGTCTTTGTGCCATGATTTCAACAGCATCACTTAAATTTTCTAATTTATCTATGTTTTCTGCATACGCACAAATAGCAGTTGCCAGTTTAGTGGGTTGGTTGTTAGCATTTCTGAATAATACCTCAGTTTCGGGATATTTTGAAAAGAGGATTTGATACATTCTTGTAGTAACCTCTTCTCCCCTTTCCTTTAACAAGGGGGAGGTACTTTTAACCAATTTTATTGTTTGTTTTGAAATAGGCATTTTATCTCTCCTTCTATAATTTTAAGTATCATAAAAATGAACTCGCTCAAGACTCTGTCTCATTCACCCAGAAACAATACTATACCAATATACTAAAGGAATACTTTTGTAAAGCAAAAAATTGGAGATCGAACTGTAGCACATAATTGTCATTACAACTACGAATTGAGTACTTTGGAGAGCAAATACCTGCGGATTGACAATCTATTCTGGTGAGATAACTGGTTTAATTAAAAAGATGATTATAGAATATGTTGAGATGTAGAATCAAGCACCTCCCGTACAGTAGAACCTAATACAGTAATCGAACACTTGTGCTCTTCAGGATGAAAAGACAATTTTTCAAGGTGCGTCTATATTAATTGCATTTGGTCTGCATATTGCTGTATACAGCCGGCCATCTGTTTCTTTGCTTTTATTTTTCAGTGCTTTATTTACGGGCTTAAGTCTGCTTTAGAAAACTACTGGCTGGTCTTTGAATCAATTCAAGCTGTCCTGAAAAATCATGCGACAACTAGCTTCCAGAAAATTCAGTTTCAAAGAAAATTCAGTTTCAAATAAACATTAAATGTTCTCTATAAAAAACGTTGAAAAAGGAAAACCATGAAAAAGAATAACCTGAAAAGATATTACCCATTATTTTTAAGTTTAATTTTCTGCCTTATGACTCTGAGTTTTTGCGTTCAGGCCTGGGCGGATACCGAATCGCGACCAGGCGCTGATAATCCGCTTACGGTCACCAAACGAATTCTTTTTCAAGATGACGAACTGCTTTTGATGGTGGGTAACCCGGCAGCGCATACAATGAGTTATTCGAGTATGACACCGGATAACAATAAACTTGACAGCTGGACATCGTCTGCGAAAAATCATAATTATCTGGAGTCAGAATACAGTATTGACGATAAGGGTTTTCCCCATCCAGTGATAAAAAGTTGTCGGGGACGGTTTACGCGCAGTGATATAGAGCAGGTCGCATATTTAATACCGCAAGCAGACTCTGAAAATATAATCCTGGAGGTATGGGATATTAAAGATGGTCGACATTCACAGATGATCACCTTTCCCGTATCGAAGCTTTATTCTCGACTCGATATGTTTGACATCGCTGCCGCTGACCTCGATGAAGTTACTGATGATAAAGGTAACTTTCATGACGAAATCATCATTGCCCGTTACAATAACGGTAAAACCATTATTGATATTTTAAAATGTTCTTGTCATTCAGAGCCGGCACCTCCAAATGATTATCCCCAACCACCAGTTGAAATATGTAATTTAACGATAACCTCAACCATTGAACTCAATGCGGCTTCAGCTGGAAGTGAACGTTTAGCCTCCCTTGCCGTTTCAGCCGGTGATTTTGATGGTGATGGCCACCTTGAAATTATTGTGGG
>JAOZQE010000168.1 GCA_029932385.1 bacterium
CAAAGGACGTCGTAATGGATATGTTGAACTGAGACGTAGGCCGCAGGTATGGAGGGATCATAACTGAAATTGAGCAAAGCCCCGGTTATAAGCTGGATGACAACCATCAGGGCTGCGGCCCCGCCCAGCCCCCAAGTCAAACGAAAACGTAAAGCTTCTGCCGGAACCATTCGGGGCCGGGCATGAAGAAAAAGGGTTCTCTTTGATTTGGCGGCTTCCATATTATTGAGCTATCTCAATCGGTTTTAAGAAATAGAGGTAAACGACCGCTTGCAACCCGGCGAATATTCTCCGCAACACCTTTAACGATGCCCCGCATAGAAACATCCGTGGAACCGGCAATATGGGGTGTGGCCATAACGTTATACTTGAAAATCGGATCGTTGGGATCCGGGGGTTCCTCCCAGAAAACATCGAGACCGGCCCCGGCAATTTCGCCGCCGGCAAGTGCCTCTTTAAGGGCATCATGATCGACCAAACCACCTCTTGACAAGTTAATCAAAAATGCCTCTTTTTTCATAGCTGAAAAGGCATCAGCATCGATAATATTTTTACTTTCGTTCGTTACCGGAAGGGCGAGCACAACATGATCTGAAATTAACAAAAGCTCTTTTAAATCTTCGGGACCACCAACCCACTCCAGACCCAATTCATTTTTGGCCGCTTCCCGACCATCTCGCTTAATGCCGACCAGACGAACGCCAAAAGGCTTTAAGCGCTTAGTTAGAGCCCTGCCGATTCCACCAAGGCCGATAATACCGATAGTCTGGCCGCCAAGGGCTCTTCCCGGGGGCTCTCCCATGCGTTGTTCACGTAAACTCTTGGCTAACTGATGCACATTTCGAGAGAGACCAATCATAAAATAGATCCCCAATTCGGCTACGGAATCAGCATTACCGGAAATATCCGTCGGCACATTGGCAACCTGAATATCTCTTTTCAGGGCGGCTTCGATATCCACCCCTTCCAGGCCCGAACCACACTGTTGAATCAATTGCAATTTATCGCTTTGCGCGAGTATGTCATCGGTTATACGGCACATAGTCGGGATCAACACATCAACGCCTTTGAGATCGTCGACCTTAAAACCCCCGGTAGCTTCATATTGATGCTCGGGAATTTCAGCTCGAAGCAAACCAAGAAACCCGCCCCACGCATTTTCCGGGGCTGCAAATAGAATTTTCATGGGACATTACCCCTTTTTAAGACTCTTTAGAATACTTCATTTCGATTGGGAATAAATACGTCGAAAACCTCTACAACTCTAACCTTTTTTCATAGTCTTTGCAAGTATCATTCAGTCAACATCAGCCCCATGATTGGTCAGCAATAGATAGTTTTCTCTTTTGCACTAAAATATATTGACAAAAAAATCGGCTTATGAGCATAAAATAACAGTGTTATTATAGTACAATATACAATTTCGCATAAGGATAGAAACATGAAAGATAATATTGGCTTTGTAACTTTTTTAATACTCACCTTAATACTTTGCGCATCTGGGATTCAAGCTAAAATTCCAGTTAAAGAAGCGGCTCGTCTGGGACATGATCTCACCCCATTCGGTAGCGAAAAGGCGGGCAATGCTGAAGGCACAATTCCTGCCTGGAACGGCGGCATCACCCAAACCCCGGAAAACTTTACGCCCGGAGATCACCATCCCAATCCCTTCGCCGACGATAAAGTGATCTTTAAGATTAATAAGGCCAATATGGCGAACTATGCCAACCAGCTTACGGAAGGTCACAAAGCCCTGCTTAATGCAGATGCAAACTACTTTCTCAACATCTACCCCAGCCGCCGCACGATGTCAGCACCTCAGCGGATCTACGATGCGACAAAGAAAATTGCCCCGGTTGCAACATTAACAAAAGATGGCAACGGCCTGCTCAATGCCGCCGAAGGAACACCCTTTCCAATTCCTGGAAATGGCCTGGAAGTAATCTGGAATCATCTTGTACGCTGGCGGGGTAATTACGTCGATCGCACCTGCGTCTACTCTCCGGTGACCCGCGGGGGTGCATATAACCTTGGCAGAGAACGAACGGAGACCCGCTTTCAATACAGCCTCCCGGGGATGACTGAAGATAAGATGGACAATATCATCCTCTTCGTCAAACATTCCATACTCGGACCACCCCGGGTTGCGGGTCGCATTATTTTGGTTCATGAGACTTTAAATCAGAGCGTGGAAGCCCGTAAGGCTTGGGCCTATTTCCCCGGACAGCGACGTGTCCGCCGGGCACCGCAACTTTCATTTGACACCTCGGATACCGGTGCTGAAGGAGTTCGTACCGTTGACGATTATGACTTGTTCAACGGCAGTCCTGAACGCTATGAGTGGAAACTGGCAGGTAAAAAAGAGATGTACATTCCGTACAACAATTATCTGCTCCACAGCGACACCTTAAAATATAAAGATATCATCCAACCGTTACACCTTAACCCTGACTATTTGCGTTATGAGTTACATCGGGTATGGGTAGTGGAAGCCAACCTCAAAAAAGAGATCCGCCATCTCTACAAAAAACGGGTATTTTACGTAGACGAAGATAGCTGGAGTATTGTCGCCACGGACAAGTATGGCAGATATGACAAGTTATGGCGTTTCGGTGAAGGGTTTTTGATCAATTACTATGATGTACCATGTACCTGGTTTACGGCTGAGGTACATTACGACCTGCACACCAGACGCTACCTTTTCAATCTCCTCGATAATGAGGAGCGAAACACCTTTATCTTTGATCGAGAAAAACCAGTAAAAGTTTTTTCTGCCAGCGCCCTGCGCCGGGCCGGGCGCCGCTAAAGATAGGCCGGCATATTGAACTGCTCTTAAAAAAGGGGGATAACTGATCAGAAGAGACTAAGAGAGTAAGAGTCCTAAAAAGTCTTTTTTCATTATCATGACTTGACATTAAAACGGATCTCAATTAGCTTGGTTTTAAGTCAACAAAGTTTAACTCATAGATGGACAGATTTTTTTGTTGGCTGAAGGTCATCCGAGTCATTGCAGGTCAATCTTTCAACCTAATAAAAACAGGGGGTTTTTATGAGTGACAGTATCTACAAGGTTATCGAGATTATTGGTTCAAGCAACGATTCATGGGAAGATGCAGCTAAACAAGCCATTATCAGAGCGTGCAAAAGCCTGGAAGATCTAAGGGTTGCTGAAGTGGTTGAACAAGACCTTAAAATTGAGGATGGTGTGATTGTTACCTATCGAACAAAATTAAGGATATCATTCAAATTTAAAGATGAATAATATCCTTTGATTCCTGCTTTTGTCAGTAAAAGCGTTCCGGCTAATATCGGGACGCTTTTTTATTTTATTGCCGCAGACTGCAACCACTCGACCCAGGCGGCAATTCCGGTACCGGTTTTTGCCGACACTTCAAAGATTACAGCCTTCGGGTTAAGTGCCTGAATCCTCTTTTTTACAAGATCGAAATCAAACTCGAAACAGGAGAGAGAATCGAT
>JAOZQE010000169.1 GCA_029932385.1 bacterium
GAAAAAGCTGGGGGGCTCACTTTAGTCTGCTGGAAACCAGTGACAATGTGGATACGAGCAAAGCACCCGCCGCCGAGGGACGCGAGCGTCTGGCTACCATTGATATCGAGTGGCGGTTTTAATTGGATCATTGAACCATGTTTGTTTCTCATGCAGTTTCCTGGCAAAGTATGGTTGGTTTTAGCTTTGGTAGTTTTCCATTATCAGATTACACCATTGCGACAGATTTTGCCCGGTAGCTGGTCGCAACATGACGATCTGGAAGTGGTGGCGGAGCATGTGGTGTGTTTACTGCTGAAATCTGTTTCAGAGCCATTTTCATTAACCAGTTAAAAATGCCCTTTGTCTTGCTGTCTCAAACCTTGACTTTGTTAAGGGGTTTGGCTAACCTTATCAGTACTCAGAGGAAGGAAAATAAAGGAGGGTGAAATTATAACGAAACTTGATGTAGTAATTTTACTCAACACCAGCGGGATTCTGGCGCGCTACATGAGGCACAAAATCGGTTTATAACCATCAACATCATTATTCTTTTTGAAGGGGGTACAAATCATGTCGGAAAATCAAATCAAGAGCCGTATTGCGGAAGAATTGAGAAAAGCTAAAGAGAGCGGGGCGGTCACCTCGGAAAAGATTTACGAAATTGTCAGACAGGCGGTCTCTGATGCCGTAGCGGAAGCTAAAGGTGGAGCCGAAGAGATCCGACCCATCGTCAAGGATGCCATGTCTGCCTCGGTAGAAGGCTTGAAGGCTGTTGAAGCGGATGTGACGGATAATCTCAAGGCATCTCTGGGGGGTGCTCTGGATGGTGTTCGCAGTCGGAAGAATCAGACTATTGATGCTGTCGGAAAAGAGCTTTGTGATCTTGAAAAAAAACTTGTGGCGGAAAAAGCCGAACTCGCTCAATCTGTCAGAGATGCCTTCCTGGGAGCAAAAGAGGCGAGTGAGACTTTTTCTGATGAAGTCCGAACCCGGATCGAATCCGTTTCAACCGACATCAAACTGGATAGCGCGGAATTATTGGGTTTAACCAGAGAGACCGTTAAAGAGGCGGTCAAACAGGCGATCAAGGCGGGCAACGATGTAAAGGAAACCGTGACTCATATTACCGGCGAGGCGACTGAAAAGGCATTGAAAGAGGGTCGCTTCAGAGCGGATCGGATGAAGGAGATTGTTGAAAAAGTTATTTCCGGGGCGGTAGAAGGGGCCGAGGAGATGGGCCAGGAAGTCAAAATTGTTGCTCAAGGTGCCTTTGCCGGGACGCAAAAAGGGATTGCTGCGGTCGTGGAATCGGTTAGTGATAGCAGCAAAGAATTTCTCCAAGATGACTTGGCCAGGACAAAAGAAGACCTTGAGACTATCGAGGAGCTTTTTAGCGAAACAGTACTTAGAGTAGCAAGAAACTCTGGAGATACGGCAAAGAATATATTAACCGAGCTGGTTGAACATACTGGAAAAACAGCGTCAGTACTCAGGGAAAAGACCGTTCAAGCAGCGGGAGAAGTTGCTGAAAGATTGAAAACTGCCGGAAAAGAGGTCACTCAGACAACCGTGGAAGCTGCCGGTAAAGTGACAAGTATTATCGCCGAAGAGGCCAAGGTGCTCGGAAAAAGATCTATGGATGTTGCAACGGGAGCTATATCAGGGATGTTGCAGGGGGCGAAAGATGCCTTTGATAAGGGGAAGGAGAATAGATAAATAAGGGAGGGGATATTTTGACATTTTTTAAAATCGGCAGCGTGGGGCGTACTTACCGGCACATGCAGCGTTATCGGCAAATTCTTACCGTGATTTTTAAGTACGGTTTTGGCGATCTGGTTGACGCGCTAAATATCGAATACTACCTTGAAATCGGATTGCAGATGATCTCTCGTAAACGTCGGGAGAGAATTGAAACACTTTCCCGTGCGGTTCGGGTAAGGATGGTCTTAGAAGAGTTGGGGCCCACCTTTCTCAAGATGGGCCAGATTCTCTCCACCCGCCCCGACCTTTTGCCGGTTGAGTTTATGCAAGAGCTGGAAAAACTTCAAGATGAAGTTCCGCCGTTCCCCTACCGGGAGGTTGAAGTTGTTATCCAAAAGGAACTTCAGAAACCAATCGAGCAGGTTTTTTCAAGTTTTGCTGAACAACCTCTGGCCGCTGCTTCTATCGGTCAAGTTCACCAGGCGAAAATGCTTGATGGCAAAGATGTCGTTGTCAAGATTCAGCGTCCCGGAATCCATCGTAAGATTGAAGTGGATCTGGAAATCATGATGCACCTGGCAGAGTTGATGGAGCGGCATCTGGAAGGCTGGGAAGTTCAGCGTCCGACCCGGGTTGTAGAAGAGTTTGCCCGAACTCTGGAAAAGGAGCTGGACTACACCCTGGAGGCGGCTCACACAGAGCGATTTGCTCGTCAGCTTGAAGATGAACCGGCGGTCTATGTGCCGCAGGTCTACCGCGAGGCTACGACCTCACGAGTTTTGACCATGGAACATATCTATGGGGTTAAGGTTTCGGCGATTGACGAGTTGGAAAAAGAGGGGCTGGATCGGAAAGAGATAGCCCGACAAGGTCTTATCCTGATCATGACGCAGATTTTTGTTCATGGTTTCTTTCATGCCGATCCCCATCCTGGGAATATTTTTATCATGCCGGATAATGTTATCTGCTACATAGATTTCGGTATGATGGGACGACTCGATTTGGAGATGCGGGAAAGTTTCGCCGATCTGATAATGAGTATTGTCCATCGAAACGAGAGAGATGCCGCCCATGCCCTGCTTAAACTCACTCTTTCAGAGGAGGGGCCGGATTATCTCGCCCTGGAAAGAGATGTGGCCGAGTTTATGGATCAACATTGCTACCGCCCTTTAAAGGATGTGGCATTGGGGGCAATGTTGAATCAGCTTCTGCAGTTGACGACCAGGCATGGCCTCTGTATCCCGCCCGACCTATTCTTGATGATTAAGGCTTTAAGTACGGTGGAGGGACTTGGCCGGGTACTGGATCCAGAGTTAGATGTTATAGAAGAGGCGGCTCCATTCATTAAACGCATTCAGCTGAATCGTATTCACCCTCAGCGAATAGCCAAAGATGTAACCAGTTCCGGCACCGAATTTTTTCATCTTTTAAAGGATATCCCCGGGGAGATTCGAACAATTCTCAAGTTGGCCAGGCAGGGCAAAGTAAAGATGGAGTTTGAACATCGTGGTTTGGAACCGATGCTCGCCACCCACGATCGTATCAGCAACCGGCTCTCCTTTGCCATTGTCCTGGCATCCTTAGTGATCGGCTCAAGCCTGATTGTGCTTTCCGGTATCCCACCCAAGTGGCATGAAATACCGATTATCGGGTTGACCGGTTTTCTCTTCGCAGGCTTTATGGGATTCTGGTTACTGATATCAATTATAAGAAGTGGAAGGATGTAGGAGATGTAAAAATTGTGCTGGTACTCAATAC
>JAOZQE010000009.1 GCA_029932385.1 bacterium
AGAGAAATAAACGAACGATGGTTGGTAATGTAACCAGTGACAAAATGGATAAAACTGTTGTTGTCCAGGTTTCAACCAAGGTTAAGCACCCTACTTATAAGAAATATATTAGTAAAAGTGCTAAATATAAAGCCCACGATCCCGAGAACAAATGTGCTGTTGGTGATACGGTGGCGATTACTGAGTGTCGTCCTTTGAGCAAGGATAAATGTTGGCGTGTTAGTGAAATTATTGTCCAGGCTATCAAATAAGTACGTCTCGATGTAGATAGAGCAGGCGTTATACGGGAGAATTTAAGATGATACAGGTTGAGACGCTCCTTGACTCGGCAGATAATTCCGGAGCAAAAAAGATGTTATGTATCAAGGTTTTGGGCGGATCACGCCGGCGCTATGCCCGGGTTGGTGATGTTGTTAAGGTCTCGGTAAAAGAGGCTCTGCCTAATTCCAAGGTTAAGAAAGGTGAGGTTCTTGAAGCAGTTATTGTGCGTACTGCAAAAGAGGTACGCCGGGCTGACGGCAGCTATATCAAGTTTGACTGTAACTCTGCGGTATTGATCAATGCCCAGAATGAGCCGCTTGGAACCCGTATTTTCGGGCCGGTTGCGCGGGAGTTGCGGGCTCGGAATTTTATGAAGATTATCTCTCTGGCCCCGGAAGTTCTGTAAACACAATTTACCGGAAACCAGAAACGGCGAAAAATATAATTTGGAGTTTTGCAATGATGGGGCTTAAAAAAGATGACAAAGTAATGGTCATCGGCGGGAAAGATAAAGGTAAAAGCGGTAAGATTAAGCGGGTACTGCACGCAAAAGATCGGGTTGTAGTTGAGAAACTGAACTTGGTCAAGCGGCATACTAAACCGGGGATGGATCAGACTCAAGGCGGTATTATTGAGAAAGAGTCCTCAATCCACCGTTCGAATGTTATGCTTTTTTGTGAAAAGTGCGATAAACCGGTTCGTTATGGAGTACGCACAATGGAAGATAACAGTAAGGTTCGCTACTGCAAAAAGTGCGAAGAACTTTTTGACAAGTAGTTGATTCCGGAGGATAGATCTAGATGGGCTTGTTTAAAGAAAAATATAAGCAGGAAGTAGTGCCGGCCATGCGCAAACGCTTTGCGTACAAAAATGTCATGGAGATCCCGAAGATTGAGAAGGTCGTGGTCAATATGGGGCTTGGTGAGGCGGTTCAGAATGTCAAGATATTAGAGTCCGCTGTGACCGAGATGGCGGCTATCACTGGCCGTAAACCGGTAATTACAAAGGCGCGTAAATCAATTGCGCAGTTTAAGTTGCGTGAAGGAATGCCGATCGGTTGTATGGTTACACTGCGTCGGGACACTATGTACGAATTTCTTGAGCGGCTGGTTACAATTACATTGCCCCGAGTACGTGACTTCAAGGGTATTTCGGGTAAGGCTTTTGATGGCCGGGGAAACTATTCATTAGGTTTTCGCGACCAGGTTGTTTTTCCAGAGATTGATCTTGAGAACGTTGATAAAATCAAGGGTATGAATATCGCAATCGTAACCAGTGCTAAAAATGATGAAGAGGGGCGTGAATTGTTATCTTTGTTTGGTTTTCCCTTCAGGAAATAGTTTTCAGGACAGTTACTTAAAGCTCTTTATTGTTAGAAAGAATATGATAACGACAGCTTAGGAGTTGTTAGATGGCAAAGAAGTCAATAATGGTCAAAGCTTTCCGGCCGAAGAAATTTGCAGTACGTGAATACAATCGTTGTCCTTTGTGTGGTCGCCCGCGTGCTTACTACCGTAAATTTGGTATGTGTCGGATCTGTTTTCGGACACTTGCTTCAAAAGGTGATATCCCGGGTGTAATTAAATCCAGTTGGTAGTCCATCTGAGATTGTTTTTTTCTGTTATAAATATTTATATAAGGTGAATAAAATGTCGGCAACCGATCTGATCGCTGATATGTTGACCAGAATTCGTAATGCGAATATGGTTAAATTTGAGCAAGTTGACATCATTTTGACCAAGATGAACCAGAACTTGGCGGATATCCTCAAAGAAGAGGGCTACATCAAGAATTATAAGGTTTTGAGTAGCGATGATGATCATGGGATTCTGCGTCTTTACCTGAAGTATGACGAACAGGACCGTCCTGTAATTAACGGGATACGTCGTGAGAGTCGCAGCGGGTTGCGGAATTATGTTAAGCATGATGACATTCCGGTGGTTCGAAATGGACTGGGTACCTGCATTCTTTCAACTTCGAAAGGAGTTGTTTCAGGTGAAAACGCTGCCAAGCTTCATGTTGGTGGCGAATATATCTGTTCTGTCTGGTAAGCTGCTTTAATAGTTTTTTGGAGATAAAAGATGTCTCGAATTGGAAAAATGGAAATTCCACTGCCGCAGGGGGTTGAGGTTAGCGTCGCCGGCGGAGTGGTGAAAGTAAAAGGGCCTAAGGGCAGTTTGCAACAGCCTCTAGTAGAGCGGGTTGGTGTTGAAGTTGAAGATAAAACTGTTAATGTCACCCGGGTTTCTGATGATCGCAGGTCACGGGCGTTTCATGGTTTGATGCGGTCGTTGATTGCCAATATGGTTGCCGGTGTGACTGGGGGATTCAGTAAATCCCTGGTGATTAACGGCATCGGCTACAAGGCTAATGTTGCAGGTAAGACCCTGAATCTTGCTCTGGGTTTTTCTCATCCGATTGCCTATCCTATACCGGATGGTATTTCGATTGCAGTAGATCGTGAAAATGTTAAGGTCGAAGGTATCGATAAGCAACTGGTGGGTGCAGTAGCAGCTGATATCAGAGCTTTTCGTCCGGTTGAGCCTTACAAGGGTAAAGGCATCAAATATGTAGACGAATATGTTATTCGTAAAGCCGGAAAGGCTGGTAAGTAACCGGTCGGTAATCGTATAGAGGTGATGTAGTGGACTCAGTTAAAAGAAAAAGAGTTGTAAGGGCGAAGAAGAAGCGTAAAATTCGGGGTACGATTAACGGCACGGCCGATTGTCCCAGACTTTCTGTCTTCAGATCGTCCAAGAATATTTATGTACAGGCAGTTGATGATAGTAGTGAAAAGACTGTAGCTTCTGCTTCGAGCAAAGAGAAGGACTTCCCTCTTGCTTCCGGTGGTAACCGGAACGCTGCTAAAGAGGTTGGGCGCCTGATCGCTGAGCGTCTATTGGCGTTGGATATCAAAGATGCAGCTTTTGACCGTAATGGTTTCATCTATCATGGTCGGATTAAAGAGTTGGCAGAAGCGGCCCGTGAGGGTGGATTGAAGTTTTAATTTTTCTTGGCTGTTTTTATACCGAATAAGAGTTTATTTTTAATGGAGGTGTGGCTTGGAAAGGCCCAGATTTGAAGATGAAGTAACCGAACGGGTGGTTAAGATCAACCGGGTTGCTAAGGTAGTTAAAGGTGGACGTCGTTTCAGCTTCAGCGCCCTGGTTGTTGTTGGTGACGGCAAAGGTCAAGTAGGCTTTGGTCTTGGTAAAGCTAATGAGGTTCCGGAAGCTGTACGCAAAGGTACCGAGGCTGCACGGCGAAAGATGATTGATGTTGCCCTGGTTGGGACGACAATCCCATTTCAGGTCGTAGGTAATTTTGGCGCCGGTAAAGTTCTGTTGCGTCCAGCATCGCCCGGTACCGGTGTTATCGCCGGTGGCGCAGTGCGGGCGGTATTGGAATCGGTTGGCATTAAAGATATTCTGACTAAGTGTATTGGTTCGAATAATCCTCATAATGCTGTGCGGGCGACCCTGGAAGGATTGTCCCAGCTGCAGACTGCAGAACAGGTTTCCCGTAATCGGAATAAACCGGTCACCCTGGGCAAGTAGTTCAAGGAGCAGCTTTATTGGTTGCAACTCTACATTTTAGTGATAAAAAGATAAAGTACGCTGGAGCGGTAAACTGGAGCTAAACATGAGTAGCGTTAAAATAACATTGAAGAGAAGTTGTGCCGGTCGTCTTGAAAAACACAGGAAAACGGCAGAAGCTTTAGGTTTGCGTAAAATACGTCAGAGCGTAACCTTGACAGAGACCCCGCAGATTACGGGGATGATTAATAAGATTTCTTATCTGGTAGATGTTGAGAGGGATTAGTTCACGGTTAAAATTAAGTGAGCTTGATACTCTATCGATAGTAACCGGAAGATGACATAATATTGAGGGTAAAATGGTCGATTTAGCTTCATTGCCGGCTGATAGCGGAGCCGCTAAAAAGAGAAAAAGAGTTGGACGTGGTATCGGATCTGGCTATCATAAGACAGCCGGTCGTGGACATAAGGGACAGAAGTCTCGTTCAGGTGGTGGTATTCATCCCTGGTTTGAGGGTGGCCAGATGCCTCTGCAGCGCCGGATACCGAAACGCGGCTTTACGAATATTTTTCGTCAGGAATTTGCTATTGTCAATGTTCATCAGCTTAATTGTTTTGAAGATGGAAGTGTTGTTGATGCTGCGGCTCTTATCGAGCAGGGTCTGGTTAACTCCCGGGCCGGACGCATAAAAATCCTCGGAAATGGTCTCCTGAATAAGAAGCTGACCGTTAGGGTCAGCGCCTTGAGTGCTACCGCGAAAGAGAAGATCAGTCAGGCCGGCGGCCAGGTTGAAGAGGAGACTAAGGTTGCTTAAGGGTATCGAGAATATCGGTAATATCCCGGAGTTGCAGAAACGCTTAGGCTGGACATTTTTCCTTCTCTTTGTTTATAGAATCGGAATTCATGTCCCGACTCCCGGAATTGACGGCCAGGCTCTGGCGGCATTCTTTGTCCAGGCAAAAGGAACCCTGCTGGGCATGTTTGACATGTTTTCAGGTGGTGGACTGAGTAAGCTGTCGGTCTTCTCTCTAGGGATCATGCCTTATATCAGTGCTTCTATTATTATAGAACTTCTGGCGATGGTTGTGCCGACGTTGGAACGTCTTAAGAAAGAAGGTGAAGCCGGCCAGCGTAAGATTACTCGCTATACCCGTTACGGAACAATTTTGTTAAGTGTGATCCAGAGTTTCGGGATTGCGGTCGGCCTTGAAAGTATGCAGGGGCCGGCGGGCGAGATGATTGTCATGTTTCCGGGTTGGGGTTTCAGGCTTCTGACTATTATTACTCTGACTTCCGGTACAGCATTTATCATGTGGATTGGGGAGCAGATTACCGAACGTGGTATCGGTAACGGTATTTCATTAATTATTTTCGCTGGTATTGTGGCTCGAGGTCCGGCTGCGGTGATTAACTCTATTCGCCTGATAAAGACTGGTGAGATGAGTCTTTTTGTCATGCTGCTTATCATTATTCTGATGGCGGCAACCATTGCCATAATTGTTTTTATCGAGATGGGGCAACGCCGTATTCCGATTCAGTATGCCAAACGGGTACAGGGACGGCGTATGGTCGGGGGACAGAGTACGCATCTTCCTTTGAAGATCAACACCGCCGGGGTTATTCCGCCGATTTTTGCATCATCGATAATCATGTTTCCGGCAACAATTGCGAATTTTATTGATATCCCGATAATGAAGAAATTTTCTGCAGCCTTTGTGCCGAGCAGTATTTCCTATAATATTGTCTATGTAATTTTAATCTTTATTTTCTGTTATTTCTACACCGCGGTTACCTTTAAGCCGGATGATGTTGCAGATAACTTGAAAAAATTCGGCGGCTATGTTCCGGGAATCAGGCCGGGTAAACGTACAGCTGAATATCTGGATAAAATTTTAACTCGCCTGACCTTCTGGGGCGCAGTTTATGTCTCAATAGTTTGTGTTCTGCCGATGTTGCTGATTGGTAAATTTAATGTACCTTTCTTCTTCGGCGGTACGGCATTGCTGATTGTAGTTGGGGTCGGTATCGATACGATTCAGCAGATTCAGTCACACCTTATGTCAAGAAATTATGAAGGGCTGATGCAGAAAGCCGGCGGCAAGCGGCGGCGTTAGGTATCACTGTAATTCTTAGTTTAAGTATGCTTAACTGTAAGGAGAATGTTATGAATTTGATTTTGTTGGGACCTCCCGGGGCAGGCAAAGGAACGCAGGCCAAGAAGATGATCGACGCACTGCAGATTCCGCAGATTTCAACAGGTGACATTCTTCGGGCTGCAGTTAAGGAAGGTACCGATATGGGTATCGAAGCTAAAAAATATATGGATGCCGGTGGTCTGGTTCCGGATTCTGTAGTTATCGGTATTATAGATGACCGCTTGAAAGAGGATGACTGTGTCAAGGGTTTTATCCTGGACGGCTTTCCCCGGACGGTTGATCAGGCCGCTTCTCTGGCCGATATGCTGGATAAGGCTGGGCGTAAGATTGATCATGTTGTCAGCATTGAAGTTCCGGATGCCGATCTTCTTGCCCGTTTAACCGGTCGTTGGATGTGTACCTGTGGTGCAAGTTTTCATAAAATCTTCAACCCATCTAAAGTTGATGGAATTTGTGACCTCTGCGGGGCCAAGCTTTATCAGCGCGACGACGATAAGGAAGCAGCGATCAAGGTACGTCTTGAAAACTATCATAACCAGACGGCCCCTTTAATTGATTTTTACAGCAGCAAGTCGCTCTTGCGGTCGATTCCCGGAACCGGTAGTCCTGATGAGATCTATGCAGCGATCATGGCTGTTATTAATGGATGATTGCATTACGTTCCAGGCGTGAAATTGTCAAACTCAGGGCTGCTAATCTGATGGTAGGCCAGGTTTTGCAATTGGTAAAAAAAAGTGTAGAGCCCGGAGTTACAACGGCTGCACTGGATAAAATAGCTGAGGATGAAATCATCCGGCAGGGGGCAAAGCCGGCATTTAAAGGCTATGCCGGTTTTCCGGCGACGCTGTGTACCTCGGTAAATTATGAGATAGTACATGGTATCCCTTCAAAAAAGCGGAAGCTTAAAGAGGGAGATATCATCAGCATTGATGTTGGTGTCTGTCTCGATGGGTATTTTGGTGATGCCGCGATGACTGTTCCGGTTGGTACAGTCAGTAAAGCAGCTCAGAAACTGATGCGGGTTACGAAAGAGTCACTTATGCTGGCAATCGAATGTGCTGTTGCCGGAGAAAAACTCTACACTCTGTCACACAGTGTGCAGAAACATGCGGAAGCGAACGGTTACAGTGTGGTTCGTGATTTTGTCGGCCACGGGATTGGGACCGAATTGCATGAGCCACCGCAGATACCTAATTATGGAAAGGCGGGAACCGGCTTAACTCTGCAGCCCGGGATGGTACTGGCGATTGAGCCGATGGTCAATATGGGAAGTTACGGGGTTCAGGTTCTGGATGATGGTTGGACAGCGGTAACCTCAGATCGGAAACTTTCGGCCCATTTTGAGCACACAATTGCAGTTACTGAGGGTGAACCCCAGATTTTAAGTCAGATTTGATCCTGAAATTTGGCAATACAAATGTAATAAATTACGGGAAAAAAGATGTCAAATAAAGAAGATGTCATTGAAGTTGAAGGGACTGTAGCTGAAACCCTTCCCAATGCAATGTTTCGGGTTGACCTGGAGAATGGACATCGCGTATTAGCCCATATTTCAGGAAAAATGAGAATGCATTTCATTAAGATATTACCCGGAGATAAGGTAACTGTACAGTTATCTCCCTATGATTTAAGTCGCGGTCGGATCACCTACAGATCACGTTAACCGATTTGAATCAGATATAATTCAGAGTGGAGTTAGAGATGAAAGTTCGAGCATCAGTAAAGAAAATGTGCGACAAATGTAAATTGGTTAAACGTCGTGGTGTTGTCCGGGTAATCTGTGAGAATCCCAAACACAAACAACGACAGGGTTGATAAATTACGCACTAGTTTAGGAGGAGAATCAATTGGCTAGAATTGCAGGGGTGAACTTGCCCCGGAAGAAAAGAATTGTCATTGCCCTGACCTATATTTATGGTGTCGGACGCAGTCGAGCTCAGAAACTACTTGCTGAGGTTGAGATCGATCCCAATACCAGCAGTGATGACTTAACTGATGAGCAGCTTGCTCGTATTCGTGATAAGATCGAAAATGATTATCGGATTGAAGGTGACCTGCGTCGAGAGGTAACCATAAATATCAAGAGATTGATGGATATTGGTTGTTACCGGGGCCTGCGTCACCGCCGGAAATTGCCGGTTCGAGGTCAGCGGACTAAGACTAATGCCAGAACCCGTAAAGGTCCGGCTCGTGGTCCGGTAGTCAGGAAAGGTTGATAAGTAGATAAATAGTTAGATTAGAGCAGGTATTAACTGGTGGCGGACAGGGATGTCTTAAGCTGCTAGGAGGAAAAATGGCTAATCCGAAGAAAGGAAAAACCGGTAAAAGCCGGGTAAAAAAGAATGTCCCTGTTGGGATCGCTTATGTACTGGCGACTTTTAATAACACGAAAGTCAGTTTCACGGATCCGCAGGGAAATGTGATCGCTTGGGCGAATGCCGGTGTTGTTGGTTTCAAAGGTTCAAGAAAAAGTACACCTTTTGCCGCGCGTCAGACGGCAGAGGAGGCGGCAAAGAAAGCGATGGATCACGGTATGCGTACCGTTGATGTTCATGTAAAAGGGCCGGGTTCCGGAAGGGAATCCGCAATTCGCGCAATTCAGAGTGTTGGTATGACAATTAACGTGATTAGAGATATTACTCCCATTCCGCATAACGGGTGTCGTCCCCCGAAGCGGAGAAGAGTTTAGTCTAAGGAGGAAGTTTTGGCACGATACAGAGAATCTGTCTGTCGCCAGTGTCGGCGTGAAGGGGCTAAACTGTTTCTTAAGGGAGACCGTTGCTATACTGAAAAATGTGCCTTTGATCGCCGGGCTTACGCACCGGGTCAGCATGGACAGCGCAGAACCAAAATTACAGAGTATGGGATGCAGTTGCGGGAAAAGCAGAAAGTTCGTCGTATCTACGGCCTGCTTGAGAAACAGTTTCGCAGCTATTTTGCTAAGGCCGATCGCCAGCGGGGAGTAACCGGTGAAAACTTGTTGATTCTGGTTGAGCGACGCCTGGATAACGTTGTTTTCCGTATGGGCTTTACCAATACCCGAGCCGAGGCTCGGCAGCTGGTTTCCCATGGTCATTTTGTTGTTAACGGCAAACGGGTTGATATCCCTTCTTTTCAGGTTTCGATTAGCGATGTGGTTGAGGTCTGCGAAAAAAGTCGTAAGCTGAATCGTATCAGTGAGGCTTTAGCTGCTGCCGCAAGGCGTTCTTTACCCGAGTATCTCGAAGTCGATAAGGAGAAGGGGCGCGGAGTGCTTAAGGCTCTGCCGAAACGTGAGGATATCTCACAGTCGATTAATGAACAGTTGATAGTTGAATTTTATTCCCGTTAAACCTTATTGGTGCCGTATATGTCATTGATTTATAAGAATTGGCGCGAGCTGATTAAGCCGACTGAAGTTGTATGCGACGAAGGTGCATTGACCGCGACCTATGGTAAGTTTGTGGTTGAACCGATGGAACGTGGCTATGGCATTACCATGGGTAATGCTCTGCGGCGGGTTCTGCTTTCATCCCTGCAGGGGACGGCCATAACATCCTATCATATTGATGGTGTTAATCATGAGTTCTCGGCTATTCCCGGAGTCCATGAGGATGTAACCATTATCTCATTGAATCTCAAGGGTGTTTCCCTGAAGATGCATAGTGAGAATTCTAAAACTATCTATATCGATGCTAAGGGCAGCGACAAGTCGATAGTCACTGCCGGAGATATTCTTGTTGACCAGGATATTGAGGTCTTGAATCCTGATCACCATATTGCGACGCTGGAGAGTGATGCCGTTTTGAAAATGGCACTTACCGTGCAGACCGGTAAAGGATTTGTTCCAGTAGCTCAGATTGGGGATCAGCAGTCATATCCGATTGGGACAATTCTGCTGGACGGAGTTTTTGCCCCGGTGACTAAAGTAAACTATGTTGTGACAAATGCCCGGGTCGGACAACAGACCGATTTTGACAAGTTAACGATTGAGATCTGGACTGATGGTACGGTTGAGCCGGTTGATGCCTTGGCATATTCTGCTAAGATTATCAAGGATCAGATGGCGGTTTTCATCAATTTTGATGAAAATATAGAACCGGTTGAAGTTGAGGTTGAAGAGGCTGAAGAGAAAGAGGTGGTTAATGAAAACCTCTATCGTAATGTCAGTGAATTGGAGTTGTCGGTTCGGTCGGCAAATTGTTTGAAGAATGCTGAAATTGACTTGATTGGTGAACTTGTACAGAAGAGTGAATCAGAGATGTTGACGACGAAGAATTTTGGTCGTAAATCTCTACTTGAGATTAAGGAAATACTGACCAGTATGGGTCTTTCTCTGGGCATGACTTTGCCGGAGTTTGATCCTAAAAATGCTGAGATGATTAAGAAAGTTATGAGTGACGATTACGAAGAGTGATCGGGTTTGAGTAAAGTTGGCTCTACCCCACTTTTTGATTCTGAAGGAGAATAAAGAATATGCGACATAGAGTTTCCGGTCGACGTTTAGGGCGTAGTTCTAGCCACCAGAAGGCGATGTTTAGATCCCTGGCTGCGGCCTTGATTACCCATGAACATATTGAAACGACTGATGCCCGCGCCAAAGAGTTGCGTCGGGTGACAGATCGTCTGGTTACGCTGGGCAAAAGGGGAACCCTTCATGCCCGGCGTCAGGCTTATAAATTTCTGAACAACCATCAGCTTGTCCAGAAACTTTTTGATGAGATTGCACCGCGTTTCAGCGAGCGTCCGGGCGGTTATACTCGCCTGATTAAGTCCCGGATCAGGTTTGTTGATCAGGCGCCGATGACTTTCGTTCGTTTTGTCGACAGTGCGATTACCGACGATGCTTCCGAGAAAAAAGAGAGCACTGAAATTGCGGCTCCTGTAAGTGTTGAAGAACAGGTCAAAGCCGGAGTTGAAGAGGAACTGCAGGCAACTGCCGATGAGTCTGAGACTGATGACGTTGCTAGCAGCGATGTTGCCGAGGCTGAAACCGTTGCAGTAGAAGTTGCGGAAGAGGAAGTTCAGGAAGAGGCGGCGGCAGTGGCAGAAGAAACCGAGGCGGCAGTAAAAGAGACTGAAGAAGAGAAGTAAGCTACTACCTTCGGCAGCAGATTTATAGGATTTTTGCAAGAGGCGGATTTCAGTAGAACTGAAATCCGCCTCTTTTCGTTTTTAGGCTGGGGGCTTAAACTGTCGCTGAAGTTTGTTGCGCGAGTCGCTTTTTCTGGAACATGTAGAGAGCTCCCAAAATTACCAGACCTATAGGATAGGCTAGATATTTGTTGGGTAGTGAGAGACGATCGGCGAGGAGCTCGGGTCGGAACATGATCAGAGAGATTCCGAGCAGGATCACCAGGTCATACCACTTGTTCTTCATCAGGAACCAGCCCTGGGTTGCCGAAGCGAAAGCACAGGTGCCGATGCAGGCCATGATAAAGATCATGATGCCGAGGGGCCAGCTGTTGATGTTATGGAGAATCAGGTCGCTGTTAAAGATGAACATAAAGGGCAGAATGGAGGTTCTGATGTCATACATGAATCCCTGAATGCCGGTTTTAATTGGATCCGACCGGGCCAGGGCCGCCGCCGCGTACGAGGCGAGTCCGACCGGTGGAGTATCATCGGCCAGGATGCCGAAATAGAAACAGAACAGATGGGCCGCCATCAACGGAACGACAAAATTGTTCAAGCCGCCGACTTGGACAATAATCGGTGCGGTCAGAGAGGCCATGACAATATAGGTCGCCGTAGTTGGCAAACCCATGCCGATCAAGAGGCTGGCAATGGCAGTGATTATCAGCATGAGATAGATATTGCCGCCCGAGAGCTGTTCGACAATCTGGGTGATCATACCGCCAATACCCATATTAACAACCCCGACAATGATGCCGGCAGAGGCACATGCAACGGCTACGGTAACCATGTTCTTCGCACCGGAAGAGAGACCTTCGTAGACAGTCGACAAACTCTTTTTGATGCTTTGTCCCATAGTTCTGGATGCGCCGCGACCGTCAATTATGTCCTTGGCAAAGACTACCAGCAGCAACCATAAAATTGAGTTGAAAGCTGATTTGTCAGGGGAGTGGCGCAGGTAGATCAGTTCATAAAGCAAAGCCCCGATCGGAATCAGATAATGCAGACCTCCTAATAAAGTCTGGAGAAGAATCGGCAGTTCATCTTTACGCAGCCCTCTAAGACCGAGTTTGGAGGCTTCGATATGGGTGATGTAGAGCAGGGCAACGTAAGAGGCAAAGGCCGGAATTGCGGCCGCCTTGACTACGGCGATATAGGGGACATTGACATATTCTGCGATAATAAATGCTGCAGCTCCCATGATCGGCGGTGCCAGCTGGCCGTCAGTACTGGCCGCAACTTCAATTGCTGCCGCTTTGGTAGCGGGATAACCCACCTTTTTCATCAAAGGTATCGTGAAGGTTCCGGTGGTCACGATATTAGCAATACTGGAGCCTGAGACCATTCCGGTAAAGCCGCTTGCCAATACCGCTGCTTTCGCCGGCCCCCCCTTGTAACGTCCTAGAAAACATAAGGCCAAATCGATGAAAAACTTTCCTGCCCCGGCTTTTTCGAGCAGGCCACCGAGAAGAACATAGAGAAAGACAACCCGGGCAGAGACATCCAGAGGGATGCCGTATATGCCTTCACCGGAGAGCGTGATCTGGCTTAAGTAGCGAGTTAAGGAGACCCCGCGGAAGGCCAGGATGTCAGGCATATAAGGGCCGAAATAGGCATAAACGCTGAAGGTTATGGCAATTACTGACAGAGCCGGCCCTAGGGCTCGTCGGGCCGCTTCAAGTAGAAGCACTAGCAGGATAACGCCAAACACTACGTCCATAGTTGTCGGCATTCCGGAACGGTTGGCGATACTTTCCCAGTTGACGTAGAGATACATGGCGCTTACGGCACCCAGAATGGCGCAGAGGTAGTCATTCCAGGAGATGTGATTACGGGCCGAGAGGAATTTGAGAAAAGAGTGGGGTTTTTTGAAAAAAGGAATATTGAGAAAAAGGAGAACCAGAGCAAAGGCCAGGTGAATTGCCCGAATCGCAATGGAATCAAGCAGTAGCCAACTTGATACCGAAAGTTGAAAGAGTGACCAGATAACCGCTATAATCGGTACCAGATGACGTTCAAATCCATGGAGAACCCGGATCTCACCACTCTCTTCAGCGATAATTTCCTGCAGGATTGCATCCTGTTCCTGTTCTGATCTTTCTTCCGGTTTAGTCATGAATCTTTCCTCATTATTCTGCGGTTAGCAAATTTATAATCTATGATTGCTGCTTTTTTTCCGGAGTTCTGGTGACGAGAATGCTGGTTCTGGCCCGGCGGACAATTTTTTCAGCTGTCGTTCCATAATAATATTTCAAATCCAGATTAGAACGCCCGTGTGAGCCTATGACCACCAGATCAACAGGGTTTTTGTCAAGCTCATCCAGAATCTCGACGTAAGGGACACCTCGGCGGAGATGGTAAGAGTAGGAAATCTCTTTTAATTCCGGGAAACGTTTAACCATATTTTCAAGCTCAAGCCGGGCATCATCCAGAGCCCCCTGTTTGAGTCTCTCATACTCCTTCTCACTGAGATAGTGGTAGAGCATGCTCTCATCGTGATTGACGTGGAGTATGGTCAGGGGACACTGGCGCCGTTTGGCAATTTCAATTGCATGGCCTAAAGCATAATAGGAGTCTTCGGAAAAATCGGTGGGTACTAAAATCGAGGTTATCTGCATAGTCAGTCCTCTTCTAAAAAAAGCTGTTGTCACAAGATTAGAACAATCTTTTCCTAACATATCAGCCAGTAATTGCAACTTCTTTTTTCATCTATTGTATCTCTGTAGCCGGTATCCTGACTACAGTTGCAGACCATTGCTCAGGCTGATCTGAACAGTTCCCGGATCTTTCTCCGGCGGACAACCTGTAGGGACTCTGTTCTAATGTTTACTTAAGTAATTGGTTTAGAATTGAGGTTATACCATGTAAATGGTTTCCAAAGAAATGGTCGCAGCCTTTGATGATCGAAAAACTGGTGTCAGGATTCCAACTGTCAATTAACTTTTTTACCGGTTGGGGTGGGGCAATATCGTCCATTTCGCCAGTGATTACTTGCTTCAGGTTAGCCTATAAAGTTTTTATTCAGCAAAAAAGGAGCCAGAGCCGCGGGTACGGCCTGTTCGACCCGCAGGGTACGGGATCCTAAAGAGAACTGTTTGAGACCGGCCGTCATAAACATCTCCACCTCAAAGGGGATAAAACCGCCTTCGGGCCCGATTGCGATCAAAGCAGAATTAAGGCGTGCAGATTTATTTATGCTTATAGCCGGGTCTGAATGCGGGTGCAGAAGCCAGGCATTTTCGTGCTTCCGGGCCAGGTTTGGGACGTCATCTTCTACAAAGGGGCGAAAAAGGGGTTTAAGGGTTATCTCTGGGAGTTTGGTGTCGACTGCCTGCTCAAGGGCTAAACGACTGATCTCGTTTAATTTATCCGCTTGCAACAGGGGTGTCTGCCAGTAGCTTTTGTCGACCCGCCAGGTATTGAAAATAAATATTTTCTTAACTCCCATGGTTATCGCCGCGCTTAGTACTCGCTTAAAAACCTTGGGTCGCGGCAGGGCCAGAAGCAGGGTTACGGGCAACGCTTTCGGGGCCGGATCGGTGAGTTCAACTTCAAACTCGACTCGAAAGTCACTGATCGTACAAATCAGGCCATCCCCGATTTTACCATTGACCAGGCCGGTTCTGATTCTGTCCCCGGCTTTGGCACGTAGCACGTTGATAACATGCCGGGCTCGGCGATCCTTCAGCAGTACCCGGCGCGGGCCGATAAAGTCGGCTTTTTTAATGAGAATAATATTCATAAATTTTCTTGTTGGGGTAGTGAAAATTAAGGCTGCCGGGAAAAGCAGTTGACACCAGTGCCTGAAAATCATTAGTATTAACGGACCTCTTTTTTACCGGAAACAGGTTATAACCATTGAATTAAGATTGCAACTATTTTAATTGCTGCCATATTTATCTGGGACGCCGTAATCCATGTCTGTAAAATCAAGTAATATCTCAATTGAGAGACTGGCTGCAAAGCTTGAAAAATATAATCATGCCTACCGTCAGGGGCAACCGCTGATCAGTGATGTCGAGTATGACAACCTTACTGAAGAGCTTCGCAGTCTGGCCCCGGAGCACATTTTTTTACATCAGGTCGAACCGGAAAAGCTTTCCGGGCGTCGCGAAATTCGTCATCCTAAGCCCATGCTCTCGACGGAAAAAGCTTACACTCAGGAGGCCCTGAAGCGTTTTATCGAAAGAGCCGAGAAAAGTGCGCTTGAGTACAACCGGCCTCAACCGGAAATCCGCCTGACGGCCAAACTTGACGGTCTCGCGGCGCGGGATGACGGTCAGATTTTTGCGACCCGGGGGAACGGTGAAATTGGTTACGAGATCAGCTCGGCTTTTAGAAAGGGAGTAGTTGCGATTGGTGGCCGGGGTCAGGGTCTGGGTGAAATCGTGATTACAAATTCATATTTCAACGAATACCTGGCGGCCCATTTTGAGCATCCCCGAAATCTTGTGGTCGGAATTATCAATTCAGACACCTTGAACCCTTATGCGGAAAAAGCCCTGGCTGCCGGGGCCGTACAGTTTGTGCCCTATTGTCAGCTTCCGGCATGGCAGGGAAGCGGGATTGAACTTTTGGACAAACTTGATAAAATCAGGGAAGATCTCGAAAGTCAGACTGATTATCCGCTCGATGGGATGGTAGCTGAGATCAGCGATGTCAATTTGCAGGAAATTTTAGGTTATACCGATCATCACTATCGTTGGCAGATTGCGATTAAGAGTAAAGGTGAAACCGCTCGCACTGAAGTTGTTGATATCGTTTGGCAGGTTGGTCGAACCGGAACTGTGACCCCGGTTTTGGAGGTTGTTCCGGTTAATGTTTCCGGGGCGACTATTCGTCGTGTCACTGCGCATAACGCCGGAATGGTGAAAGAGAAAAATCTGGGGCCGGGAGCTTTAATTGAGATCATCCGCAGTGGTGAGGTAATTCCCAAACTAGAAAAAGTCATAGAAAGAGCTCCCGAGTCGAAGTTGCCGGAGCATTGTCCCAGTTGCAGCTGGATATTGGTCTGGAATAATGATTTTCTAAAGTGTCAAAACCCGCACTGTCCGGCCCAGGCGGAACAACGGATATGGCACTGGTTTAAGACCTTAGGCACGGTCGACTGGTTCGGAATTAAGACGATCCGGCGTCTGGTAGAAAATAGCTGTGATACTCTAGAGAAGATTTATGCCCTGCGGGAGGATGATTTTCTGGCCTTTGATTTCGGCCCGCAGCAGGCGAAAAACCTTTTTGCAGCATTACAGTTGAGTTGTAGCAAGGAGGTTGATGATTGGCGTTTTCTCGCAGCTTTCGGTATCCCTTCTCTGGGGCGCGGCGACAGTCGCCGACTGCTCAATGAAATTTCTTTAGCACGTTTAATCGACGGAATTGAAATTGAAGATGTGGCAGTGATAGAGGGCTTTGCCGAGCTCACCGCGAAAAATATTGTAAATGGTATCAAACAGCGCCGTTCTGAGATCAAACACCTTATGGGTTTAGGTTTTAACCTGCGCTTGACTGAACCGGTGGCGACCGTAGTTGATGAACATCTGTTTAAGGGTAAAGGGCTGGTTTTTACCGGCAAGCTGAAAAGTGGAAGCCGGGAAGAGATTGAGGCTGATGCCCGCCGGTTTGGGGCCCGGGTTCAGAAGTCGGTCAGTTCAAAGACTGATTATCTGGTGTGCGGAGAGAAAGTCGGCGCCCGAAAAATTGAGAAAGCTACTCAACTCGGTATTAACGTAATCAGTGAGGAGGATTATCTAAAGTTTACGGGAACGGAGTTAGTTTAAGATCTCTGGCCACTCTTTTAAGTTAATGCAATGTTTAACCCTTAACCTTGCAGTTTCTCCCGGCGGCTCCTGACGGCCGCGGCCAGATCAGCAAAAATTTTCGCAGTCTGTTCGATCGAGATACAGGCATCGGTAATACTCTGGCCATAGCAGGATGAGTCTTTATCCGTATATTTCTGTTTTCCAGCCACCAGATGACTCTCCAGCATGACCCCGCAGATAGTGTCTGTGCCGGTGGCAATCTGGCGGCTCACGTCAGCGGCTACTTCGATCTGTTTTAAGTGATCCTTGAAACTGTTGCCGTGGCTGCAGTCAACCATAAGGAAAGGCGGCAGGTTTTCTTTTTCAAGTAGAGCCACCGCCTTTTTTACTTCAGCGGCTTTGTAATTGGGGCCGCTTTTGCTGCCGCCCCGTAAAACAATATGACCCCACTCATTGCCTTTGGTCGCCAAGATGGCCGCAACTCCCTCTCGGGTGATTGAGGGGAACCACTGCGGGGTCCGGGCCGCCCGGACCGCATCGATTGCTACCTGAATATCACCGGCAGTACCGTTTTTAAAAGCCACCGGCATCGATAAGCCGGAGGCCAGATCACGATGAATCTGACTTTCAGTCGTGCGGGCGCCGACCGCTCCCCAGCTGATCAGATCAGCAATAAACTGCCCGATAATCGTGTCCAGAAATTCGGTCGCCGCCGGTACTTTGAGATCGGTAATTTCCACCAGCAGCTTCCGGGCAATCTCCAGGCCTTCATTAATGGCAAAACTGCCGTCAACTCCGGGGTCGTTGATCAGACCCTTCCAACCGACCACGGTTCGCGGTTTTTCGAAATATACCCGCATTACCACGAAGAGCTCTTTTGGATAAAGCTGGGCCAGCTCCTGAAGCCGTCGGGCATATTCCAATGCGGCTTCAGGGTCGTGAATAGAACAGGGGCCGGCAACGACCAGGAGCCTTGAGTCATTTCCGGTCAGTATTTCAGCAATCTTCTGCCGACTTTCCAGAACGAATCTGGATCCGTCTTCAACCAGAGGATATTTATTCAGCAGCACCGCCGGCGGTGACAGATGCCGGGCTTCGCTAATCCTTAAATCACTGGTCTGTAAATTTATCATGATTTTACCTTCCCGGCCGAGCCGGAAATAAACCTTGTTTACAGTTTTTTTTACTTACATCCGACGGGAACCAGACACATCATTCGCAGACCTTTGCTGCCCGCCGTCAGATTATGCATGGTTCCGCCTGGGATAAAGACCACATCGCCGGGTTTTATCAGTTTTGTCTCACCTTCGATGGTCAGGTGTCCATTTTCGGCCAGAATAAAAATTTCATGCTCCCAGTCATGTGAGTGGTAAGGTGTATGGCCGTCCGGTTCAAATTCGAAGATACGCATGGCAAAAGTAGGCGCGCCGTCGGTCTCATCTATAACCCAGCGGACGCTTACCTTATCCGCTCCCTCAACCGCAACTTTTTCTGCGGCAACCTCGGTATAATGCAGATGTTTGAACATATTGATTTCCTTTTAGACCAGTTGTTTAAGACATTTGGGACAGATTTCGGGAAATTCGGCCGCATCCGGGGTCAGCTCTTCGCTGTAGCACCAGCAGCGGGTACATTTTTCACCGGCGGCAGGCTTGACTTCAACTTTCAGTTCAGGATTGTCTTCCAGACCGCAGTCACCGTCAGCTAAATCCTTCAGCGTAACCTGTGAAACGATAAAAATATCAGCCAGTTGTGCCTGATAACGTTTCAACAAAATTCCACTCTGCCCCTTGGCTTTAAGTTCAACCCGGGCCTCGAGGGAATTGCCGATAACTTTCTCCTGGCGAGCACCTTCAAGCACTTTCAGAACCTGGCGGCGCAGACTTAAAAGTTCATCCCAGGTAGCGGCAAGTTCGCTGTTTTCATACTCTGGCGGCAGTTCAATAAATTCGTGCAGATGAATACTTTCGTCTGCTTTACTCCCGGGCATAAACGGCCAGACTTCATCCGTGGTAAAGGCCAGGATCGGAGCGCAGAGTCGGACCAGGGTGTTTAAGACTGTATAGAGTACGGTCTGGGTTGAACGGCGCACCGGATTATCGGAGCGCAGAGTATAGAGTCGGTCTTTGCCGATCTCAAGGTAGAAACTGCTTAAGGTTATCGCGCAGAAGTTGTGGATGGCATGATATATGATATGAAATTCATACTCATCATAGGCTTTTAGCACCCGTTTCTGGAGTTTCTGCAGTTCATGCAGGATATAACGATCGATCTCCTGGAGTTCGTTATAAGCAAGGGTGTCGGTTGCCGGGTTGAAATCGTTTAAGTTTCCGAGGAGAAACCGGAAAGTATTGCGGATCCGGCGGTAGGCTTCAACCAGTCGCGAGAGAATTTCATCCGATATTCTGATATCATCACGGTAGTCCTGGGCCGCGACCCAGAGTCGTAAAATTTCAGCGCCATAGCGTTTGATTACCTTCTCCGGAGCGACCACGTTGCCGGATGACTTGGACATCTTCTTGCCCTTGCCGTCGACGACAAAGCCGTGGGTCAGCACAGATTTATATGGGGCCATGCCGGTAGTTCCGACGGCAGCCAGAAGTGAGCTGTGAAACCAACCCCGGTGTTGGTCGCTACCCTCAAGATAGAGATCCGCAGGAATCCCACCTAAGTAGTCGCGGTTCTGTAGAACCGCTGCAAAACTGACACCCGAATCGAACCAGACATCAAGAATATTGCCCTCTTTGACAAATTCCGTGGCCCCGCAGGCGGCACAGGAGAAATTGTCGGGCAGGAAAAAAGCGGCCTCTTTGTCAAACCAGATATCAGCACCGTGTTCAGTAAAGAGATCGGCGATCTGGAGCATGATTTTTTCATCGGCGACCACATGCCCGCATTTTTCGCAGTTAAAAACTGTTATTGGTACTCCCCAGATACGCTGGCGGGAGACACACCAGTCGGGCCGGTTTTCGATCATACCGTAGATCCGTTCCCGGCCCCATGACGGAATCCATTTGATCTGGTTGATTTCGGTCAGGGCTTTCTGCCGCAATCCACCCTTCTCCATGGAGATAAACCACTGCTCAGTGGATCTGAAAATGATTGGTTTTTTACAGCGCCAGCAGTGCGGATAGGAGTGGCTTAAAGGTTTCTCCGCAACCAGTTTACCGAACTCTTTTAATTTTTCTATGACATTCGGGTTGGCTTTGAAGACAAACTGGCCGGCAAAAAATTCAACCTCATCGGTAAAACAGCCGCGATCGTCAACCGGAGCGTAGACCTCCAGGTTGTAACGCAGGCCGACTTCGTAATCCTCCTGTCCATGTCCGGGAGCCGTATGGACACAGCCGGTACCTGCTTCAAGAGTTACATGATCGCCGAGAGTGACCAGTGACTTACGGTCGTAAAGCGGGTGCTTACAGGTGCGATTTTCCAGTGCCGATGCCTCAATCGTACCCAGAACTTCAACCTCTTTAAGCTCGGTTTCAGCAATGAAGGTATCTTTAAGACCGGTCGCGACAATCATAACTCCCGCTTCGGTCTGCAAAGCTACGTAATCTAAATCGGGATTGAGGCAGACAGCGAGGTTGGCCGGGATGGTCCATGGGGTCGTAGTCCAGATTACCAGTGCCGTTTCGACTCCCGCCAGGAAAGGGTAGAGGTCTCCGAGATCATCGGTAAGAGTGAATTTAACGTAGATTGAGGGTGAGCTTTCATCCTCATACTCAACTTCCGCTTCGGCCAGGGCCGTGGAGCAGGGGGCGCACCAGTAGATCGGTTTTTTGCTTTTAACCAGGGTTCCGTTGGCGACAAAACGACTTAAGGCGCGGACGATCTCACCCTCATAAGGGTAGTTCATGGTCAGGTAGGGACGGTCCCATTCGCCGAAAACCCCGAAACGTTCAAACTCATCACGTTGAATGGCGACAAATTTCTCGGCATAGCGGCGGCAGGCCTGGCGGATCTCAGCTTGTGACATTGCGGCTTTTTTCTTGCCCAGATCCTTATCCACCTGATGTTCAATCGGTAGGCCGTGACAATCCCAACCCGGAACGTAGTGACAGAGCCGGCCCGACATACTTTTGGATTTTATGATTATATCCTTTAAAATCTTGTTGAGGGCATGACCAATATGAAGATGGCCGTTGGCGTAAGGAGGGCCATCGTGGAGAACAAAGGGCGTCTGATCCCGGTGACGTTCCAGAATCTGCTCATAGATTTTCTCTTCATGCCAGCGGGCAATCGTATCCGGTTCGCGCTGAGGCAGGTTGCCCCGCATCGGGAACTTGGTCTGCGGCAGATTTAAGGTTTCTTTGTATTCCATCGTAAACTCCTGAAAAAAAAAGAGCCGCTTGCCATCAGGCGAGCAGCTCTTTTTAAGATTAATGGCGGGAGCGACGAGACTCGAACTCGCGGTCTCCGGCGTGACAGGCCGGCGTTATAACCAACTTAACTACGCCCCCAATATAGCAATAGGCGGAACAGGGCTCGAACCTGTGACCCTCGGCTTGTAAGGCCGATGCTCTCCCAACTGAGCTACCCGCCCGCAAAGCTTTTAATTCTTAATTCAAACTATCTTTTAACGCTTTACCAGGCTTGAATTTCGGTACATTACTGGCTGCAATTTGAATGCTGTCGCCAGTTCTCGGGTTGCGACCGGTACGAGCCGGGCGAGCAACGGCATAAAAAGTTCCGAATCCAACCATAGCAACTTTCTCACCTTTACCAAGTTCTTCTTTAACGACTTCGGTAAATGCTTTTAGAACTTTTTCTGAATCAGCTTTAGTTGCACCAGATTTTCCAGCAATAGCATCAATCATTTCGCCCTTCGTCATAGTCCCTTCCCCCGTCTTAATTTAATGGCTTAAAGTATGCGACTTTATAGCAAAGCCAAGCATCCTAAGTCAAGGCAAAAAAGCCCTATTTAGGCTGATTTTGCCTTATTTTTATGATTATCTTTATTTTCATATAAATAGAGTGGCTGAGCCCCGTTGATAATGACCTCATCCTCAATTACACATTTAACCGCATCGCTCTCCGGCAGGTCAAACATTATGGAGTTCATGACACACTCCAAAATCGAGCGTAAACCCCGGGCCCCGGTCTTCTGTTCGACTGCCAACTGGGCCACTTTTTCCAGGGCAGCGGGAGTGAAGTCAAGCTCAACCTGATCCATATCAAAGAGTTTACGATACTGTTTGACCAAAGCATTGCGCGGCTCTGTAAGAATTCTGACCAAGGCTTCCTGATCAAGTTCACCCAGGCTCGCAATTACCGGCATACGTCCGATAAATTCAGGAATAAGACCGAATTTAAGAAGATCGGCCGGGGTGATATCGCGGCTCGGATCATTGTCCGCGAAACCAGGTTTTTCAACATTGGTCTGAAAACCTAAAGTGTTGCCCCGGAGGCGGCGCTGGACGATATCTTCAAGCCCGTTAAAGGCTCCGCCGCAGATGAAGAGAATATCCTGGGTATCGAGTTTGATAAACTCCTGCTGGGGATGTTTGCGGCCGCCTTTAGGCGGGACGTTGGCAATCGTTCCTTCAAGAATTTTGAGCAATGCCTGTTGTACCCCTTCGCCGGAGACATCCCGGGTGATTGAGGGGCTGTCTCCTTTACGGGCGACCTTGTCAATTTCATCAATATAGATGATCCCACGCATGGCCTGTTCGACATCGTAGTCGGCAGCCTGAAGCAGGGAGACCAGAATGTTTTCAACGTCTTCGCCAACGTAACCGGCTTCAGTCAGGTTGGTTGCGTCGACAATCGTGAAAGGAACCTTTAAAATCCGGGCCAGAGTCTGGGCCAGCAGGGTCTTCCCGCTACCGGTCGGCCCGGCCAGAAGAATATTGCTTTTTTGAATTTCAATCCCGTCATCGGAGCTTTTAAGGTCACGGGAGGCGATGCGTTTGTAGTGGTTGTAAACGGCTACAGCAAGTTTGCGTTTAGCTTCGTCCTGGCCAATTATATACTCGTCCAGACTCTCTTTAATCTGCCGCGGCGGCACCAGGGTTTCCTGTAGATCAGCCAGAGTATCGCGTTCATTTTCTCCGTCAATGATATCATTGCAGAGGTCAACGCACTCGTTGCAGATGAAGACCGAGGGGCCGGCAATCAGTTTTTTTACACTATTCTGATTTTTGCCGCAGAAAGAGCAGCGCATCATCACTTCCTGATCTTTTTTTCGCGTCATACCTTTTTATTCCTCCCCGGCTACCATACGTTTGGAGATCACTTCATCGATCACCCCGTAGGTGACCGCCTCTTCACTCGACATAAAGAAGTCACGGTCGGTGTCCTTCTGCAGGCGTTTAAGATTTTGTTTGGTATGGTGTTCCAGAATCAGGTTTAAATCTTGTTTAAGGCGTAAAATCTCACGTGCATGAATCTCAATATCAGAAGCCTGTCCCTGAAAACCACCCATCGGTTGATGCAGCAGAATTCTTGAGTGTGGCAGAGCATAGCGCTTACCCGCAGCTCCGGCAGCCAGGAGTAGAGCCCCCATGCTAGCGGCCTGTCCGACACATATCGTTGTGACATCAGATTTGACAAACTGCATGGTATCATAGATGGCCATGCCTGCGGTCACTGAACCGCCGGGTGAGTTTATATAGATGTTAATGTCTTTATCCGGATCGTCGGCTTCCAGAAACAGAAGCTGAGCTATAATCGCGTTGGCAACATTATCATCAATCGGGGTTCCTAGAAAAATAATCCGGTCGCGTAGCAGCCGGGAGTAGATGTCGTAAGCACGCTCACCCCCGGGACTTTGCTCCACCACCATCGGCAGAAAACTCATATCGATAACCTCAAAATTGTAACTTCTTGATTAAATATTCTCACTTAATTTACGGGCAACGCCCACATCTATCATTACTCGGCACTTTCTGCAGACGTCTCTTCTCCGGTCTCTGCGGCGTCACTCTTTTCCGCAACAGCTTCTTTGTAGGAAACCTTTTCGAGAAGATGGCTGATTGTTTTATCCATAATAACTTCACGTTGGAGCATGCCGGTCAAGTCACTCTCGCGGCCTTTGAACTGTTCGAAAATATCCTGCGGATTACTGCCGGAACTCTGAATAAATTTCTGAAAACGTTCGCCGACTTCATCGGAGGTACTCTCAATTTTTTCCAGTTCCGCCAGTTTTTCAAGAATTAAGGTGTTCTTGACGGTCTCCGCGGCCTCGGTTTCAATCTGTTCCTGGTGGCTGTTGATCAGCTCGTCAGCTTTTTCCGGAGCGATTCCTTGTGAGGTGAAACGTGAACGAGCGGCTGTCAGGGCGCGTTCGCGCTCATCTTTCAACATGGATTCCGGCAGCTCAAAATCGGCCCGTTCCCGTAAGGCTGCAAGAATCTCCGAAGTGTACCGGTTCCGGATCATATCTTTTTTGGAAGAAGTGATATATTCAGTCATTTTCTCCCGCAGGGCCCCCACCGTCTCCATCTCTCCGCCGGAGATCTGAATTGCCAGATCATCGTTTAATTCAGGTATATTCTTTTCCTTGATTGATTTGACGGTGACCGTAAAGACGGTATCTTTGCCGGCAAGCTCCTCTTTATGGTAATCTTCCGGAAAAGTTGTTTCAAGATCGTAGCTTTTTTCCAGTTCCAGACCGGCTAACTGCCGCTCAAGATCGGGGATGAAACGGCCGCTGCCGATTTCGATGGAGAAGTTTTCAGCGTTGCCGCCTTCAAATTCTTCACCATTGAGTCGACCGACAAAGTCGATTTCAACAGTATCACCCTCCTGGGTTGACCGTTCATCGATTGTCTTAAACTGAGCCATGCTCTGCTGCAGTTTTTCAAGCTCTGCGTCAATTTCGGACTCTTCAACTTCGGTAGACTGTTTTTCTAGTTCAATGTCGTCGTAGGTTCCTAAGGTAATCTCGGGCAGAATTTCAACCTTGGCCGTGAAGGTAAGGGATGTGTCATCTTCAGGGAATGAGACATTTTCAATTTCAGGGGCAGCTATCGGGGAAATATCATGCTCCTGCAGAGCCGCGCTGTAAGCTTCCTGAAGCATCTCTTCCATAACTTCCATCCGGGCCTGTTCGCGATAGAGTCGTTTAACTATATTTAACGGAGTCTTACCGGGTCGGAAACCTTTTATTTTAGCTTTCTTCTGCAGCCGTTTGTAAGTCTTGGCCAGGTTTTTTTCGATCTCTTCAGAGCCGACTTCAATCGATAGCTCTTTTTTTACAGTACTGATATCTTTAATCGTAACACTCATGAGAGCAACCTCTTCTGAAAATTCTGACCGGAATCGGTCTTGCCTTTTTCAGCTGTGAATCGTTAATATATTATCTTACTTTACACTTTATATGAAAGCCGGATAAGGAGCCGGAAAATGGTGCGAAAGGGGGGACTCGAACCCCCACGGTAAAACCGCTAGATCCTAAGTCTAGTGCGTCTGCCAATTCCGCCACTCTCGCAAATTTTTCCCCGTATCTTATTCAACTCTGATCAGTTCTAATGATACTTTTATTGACCCATGGTCAGAAATATACCGGCAGCGACTACAGTGCCGATGACTCCGGCAACATTGGGTCCCATCGCGTGCATCAACAGAAAGTTGCGCGGGTCTTCGTCGGTTCCCATTTTCTGTACGACCCGGGCCGCCATGGGTACGGCTGAAACTCCAGCGGCACCGATCATCGGGTTGATTTTTTCTTTCGAGAAAACATTCATCAGTTTAGCCAGCAGCAGGCCGCCGATAGTGCTGAAAGAGAAAGCCACCAGGCCCATGCCGAAAACCATCAGTGCTTTCGGGTTTAAGAAAGCCTCGGCACTCATGGTACCGCCGACCGCAATTCCTAAAAAGATGGTAACAATATTCATCAATTCATTTTGAGCAGCTCCGCTCAGACGTTCAACCACACCGGACTCGCGAAAGAAATTGCCGAGCATGAACATCGCCATCAAAGCTGCGGATGCGGGAACAAAGAGGCAGACCAGGCCACAGGTAACCAGCGGGAAGATAATCTTCTGACGTTTTGAAACCGGCCGCAATTGTTTCATGCGGATCAGGCGTTCTTTTTTTGTCGTCAGAGCCCTGATGATGGGCGGCTGGATTACCGGTACCAAGGCCATGTAAGAGTAGGCCGCTACCGCGGTTGCTCCGAGCAGGTGCGGGGCCAGGGCAACGGTGGTGAAAATCGTCGTTGGGCCGTCGGCACCACCGATAATGCCAATCGAGCAGGCTTCCGGAATAGTGAAACCTACACTTAGGGCAAAGAAGAAGGCGATATAGACACCGAACTGGGCCGCAGCCCCCAGGAGCAGGGTTTTCGGGTTGGCGATAACCGGGCCGAAATCGGTCATGGCGCCCAGGCCGAGAAAAATAATCGGCGGAATTAACTCCCATTCCAGGCCGTAGTGGTAGAAAATATGGAGAATGTTATGATTTTCCATCAGGTGCGTCAAAGGCAGGTTGACAATGAAGATGCCGAAGCCGATCGGGATCAGCAGCAGCGGCTCAAAACCTTTACGAATGGCCAGAAACATCAAGCCAAAAGCGATCACCCACATGATCAGGTTGCCTACCGTCAAATGGTAGAGACCCATTGAGTTAATAAATGAAAATAGCGTGTCTGACATAACCAACTCCTAGAAAAACAAGCGAATAAAAAAGTTCTAATTATCAGACCGGAATAAAAAAAGCTCAGTCTGAATGAAAAATATCATGTATGAGTTGCCTTAAGTTCCAGATGAAAAGACAGCTACTTTTTTTTCGGGTTTGGGGTAAATTTTTCGATCAGAACCCTGGTGATAATTACCGTTATGGCGAGTGCTCCAAGAACAAAGAACACTGACGAAAAACCGAAAGTAAAGATTTTCATCGCTTCAGCCCATTTATCCATCACATAAACCTCTTACCTGATAAAAATATTTCATTATAAATCTATTTAAGCCTATTCCCAGCAGGTGGTTAATAGGCAATAATTTCTTTTCCTGTCCGAAAAGGGAGGGAAGAGAGGCTTTCTACATCATTTGCCTGGTAAAAATCAACCAAAATTCGCCTGTACGGCTCATTTTAAGGTAAAAGCTAAGCTTAAAACCCGGTGTTGGTACCGGTGCAGCGGTTCGGTGCAGAGATATTTGTTTAACAATCAGAATTTCTTCTGATAGATATGACAGTAGGGGCGCTGTTTTTTACGGTCATAGTAGTTCTGGTGGTAGGCCTCGGCTGGCCAGAAGGTCTCAGCCGGAAGAACTTTTGAAACGACATCATAACCTTTGGCTTTGAGTTTGTCGATTAACTCATGCAGAATTTTCTTCTCTCCGTCGTTTTTATAGAAGACAGCGGAAAGATATTGCGAACCGATATCCGGCCCCTGACCATTAGCCTGGGTGGGGTCGTGGATTTCAAAAAAGAATTTCGCAAGATCCTCGTAACTTACTGCCGCAGGATCATAAGTTATGGCAACCGTTTCCAGATGACCGGTTGTGCCGGAGGTTACGTCCCGGTAGGTCGGTTCTTCAAGAGCACCTCCCATGTAACCCGAAACCGCCTCTAAGACCCCGGTTTTATGCTCAAACAGGTACTCGACTCCCCAGAAACAACCGCCGGCAAAATAGGCTTTCTGCGGGCGGAGCGGGGTTGCGGCCGGGACAAATATCATGGAGGTGGAGTTGACGCAGTGGCGAATATTTTTATTCGTCAGCTGTTCGCCGCTGAAAACGTGGCCCAAGTGGGCACCGCAGTTGGCGCAGACTATCTCGGTTCGGCACCCGTCCGCATCCGTTTGTCTTTTGACGGCGCCTTTAATCTCACCGTCAAAACTGGGCCACCCGCAGCCGGACTTGAATTTGTCATCAGAGTTGTAAAGTGCGGCGTTGCAGCGCTTGCAATGGTAGACTCCCTTGGCGAACAGGCTATTATACTCCCCGCTGAAAGGAGCTTCCGTACCTTTGTGGAGAATTATTCTCTCCTCTTCACTTGAAAGCTGATTGTAATCAGACTCTGCCAAAGCTGTCCCTCCCGGGTAGATAATGAAGATGAAAACTAATATCAGTAAAGCCAATATTTTTGCAAAATTAGGCATATTTTGTGAGCTTTTAATCTTAAAGATTTCCAGTTGATTTTTCCGTGGTCAGGTCGGGCTTGATTAAAACCAGGAAAATAGCTGACGAGATACCTGCAGAACCAAAGATCATACACATTACCATAATCTGATATCTGACCGCAATCAACGGCGAGATGCCGGATAAAATCTGGCCGGTCATCATGCCGGGAAGTGAGACTAACCCGACGGCAAAGAGGGTGTTGGTTATCGGTATCAGCGAAGCTTGAAACGCGGTATTCCGGGCCGGCTCATATTGAACTCCCCGGTTGATTTCCGCTTCCAGCCTCTCGCCCGCGAGACTGATACTGTTCATGGCGTTTGCGAAAATCATTCCCGCAAGAGGAATCATGTAGCTGGGCAGGTACCACGGCTGCAGGTTGAGAACAGATTGCGTCATCAGTCCCAGGATCAGGCTGCCGCCGAGTAAGATCGAACAGAACGATTTCAAGTAGAGGATCCGGCGCGGGATTTTAATAGTTCGCAAGGCAATCCAGCTTGATGAAGCCAGCATGATCATGAGGACGGAGAGCACCACTAAACTGCTGTCGGTCTTAAAGATATAGGTTAAAAAATAGCCGATCAGCAGTAGCTGAATCAGCATCCGGGCAACAGCGTAGAGTGAATTTTTATAGCCCAGTTTCCAGCGCTGGATAATGATGATAACCACAACCACCGGTATGAAGGCCAAGGCCAGATTGATAAAAGGAATTATCTGAATGGGATTTTTCATAACTATTTTTCCGGTATTGGTTATTCTTGTTCTAACTCTTTCTCTGTTGCGATAAGCTTTTCCGCAAAGAGTCGCCCCAACTCCAGAGTTCCTTTAGAATTGAAGTGTACGCCGTTGGCCATTGCGCAGTTTCTGCTGTCGACATAAACAATTGATTTATGCTCTGCGGCCAGATTTTTTTGTGCCTGTACTACCTGTTGAATAGCCGGGGAGCCGGTTTTGAACTTAGTGTTAAATCCGAGCAGTACAACCAATCCGGGGGCGGCTAGATCTTGGCGGAGAGCATTGATCATGGTGTTGAGATTGTTTTCGTATTTGCCAGCGTAACGATCATTGCCGTCACTCTCTCCCTGAACCCAGACCAGCGCCCGGATCCGCATGCTCAAACCTTTTTCGGCGGCCTTTCTGATGGCAGTCCTGGTTTCGGAGACAAGAGCTTGATAGCAGTTAAACTCTTTTGCAGCGGCGTGGTGTTGCCATTCGGTGACGCTGGTTCCATTGTAGGCGATCTTGATAACGGCAAGCGGTTGTTCCGGTTGGTGTTGCAGCAGGGTACGCGCTAATCCGATTTCCGGGCCGAAGCCGCCTTCAAGGTTTCGGAAATTAGGGTTTGACTGTTTCAGGCTGTTACTCTGACCCTGAGTTTGATTCGGTTGGGCCTGCAGATTTGTCCATTGGTGATTGGAGGTCGAATCAAATTTGTCTGCGGGCGGGGCCCCGCAGCGCCACCAGAAAAGTATTTTTTTGTCCAGCGGGCTGAATGTCAGTTCCCTGGTCGAAGTATCAAACCCGACTGCATTCGACTGGCCGGCGACTATAATCAGATCAACGGCTCTGACGTTTCGATTTGTAGCTTCAGCCCATCCGGTGGAGCAGAGAATGATTACGAATATGAGTGTGTGAACTGTTTTCACAGACGGTTACCTTATGAATCGGAGTCGAAAATTGCAGTTTAAGGGTTCGTAGGCATGAGATCAGTTTTAGAGCCTTGTTCAGATCAATAACTTAATCCATACATTTAACCTCAGTAAGATGTCAAGCTGCAAAAATAGTGTAAGAAGGGAATCCAGTGGGCCTATAACTGAAAAGGCGAAGTGCAAACCTGAAAGATTCACACTTCGCCTAATTGTTGCGACTTTAACTCTTTAGCTAAAAGAGTTTTGTTGATTTTTATCCCTTCAAAATTCGTTTGGCAGAATCATCAAGGACATCGGTCAGGAAGGGGACGCCGGTTACGGTTTCGGTCTCCCGGTTGCCGGAGAAAAGCTCATCCCGAGTGATATCATTAACGTTGAATTTCCGGGCACCGGCCAGCAGTTGCTGGAGGCCGGCCGCCAATTTGTCCGCCATCGTGAACATGGCGATGGCGCCGTAGGGGATATTTTTCATCTCGTCGGCTCCGACTTTTTTCACAACATCGTAGTAGCTGGCAAAAATCTCATCAGCGGAACGTCCGTATTGAGCAACGTTTGGTGGCAGAGCATCCCAGTTGCCGCTTAAGCGTTGGCGCTCATCCGGTTTAACGACCCCTTCAATGTTGGCGCCGAGGTAGCCGGGGATCATTACGGCCCGTCCCATGAGGGCGAGTTTTGTGAACGGGGCACCCAGAGAGAGAGTTTTGAAGATATGGTCTTCACGAGAGAAACCACCGCCTAAGCAGAGGTCGACGACTTTATCTCCCTGGTTGGCCAAAATGCTGGCATATTCATAAGCTTTGGAATGTAGGTGAATTGAGGGAACACCCCAGGTTTCCATCATGTTCCAGGGGCTCATGCCGGTGCCGCCGCCGGAGCCGTCAATGGTCAGTAAGTCAAGCTTGGCTTCGGTTGCGAACTTGATCGACATAGCCAGAGCTTCCATACCGTAGGAGCCGGTTTTTAACGTGATTCGTTTGTAACCCAGGCCGCGCAGATAGTCGACGGAGTTCATGAAATCTTCCTTGACCTCGTCAACTCCATTAAGATTGGTGTAGCCTAAACGACTGTGACGGGCGAAGGAACGAATGGCGCCGTGTTTGAAGGCTTCCTGAACTTCCGGCAGCGTCGGATCGGGATCGACGATGTAGCCGCGACCTTTAAGGAACTGAGCGTATTCAATACTGGTGACCTGGATTTCACCACCGATATCTTTAGCTCCCTGGCCCCATTTAAGCTCGATGATGACTTTTTCGCCGCCGTATTTGCTGATGATATATTCGGCCACGCCGTTACGTGTATCTTCAACGTTCATCTGGACGATAATCGCACCGTAGCCGTCGTAGTAGCGCAGGAAAGTGTCGATGCGGCGGTTAAGTTCCGGGGCATTGACAATCTTGCCATCTTTGAGAACCGATTCTTTATCAACTCCGACAACGTTTTCACCGACAACAATCGGAAAACCGACCAGAGCCGCGCCGACGGCAAATGATTCCCAATATTTGGCGGCGATGAAGGTTGATCCGAGAGCGCCGGAGAGCAGCGGAACCCGGCATTTGGTTTTCATCTCCTGGCCGAATTCGGTCTCGATATTAACATTCGGAAAGATACAATCATCAGGATCGTTGGTCAGTCCTTGAGCCAAGCCGTGAGCGCCGTAGTTGTAACCCTGAATCCGCAGAGAGTTGTAATTAACCCCGACATGGGTGGTGTTAGCGCTGCCCGCTGTAATCGTGCCGAAGTCTCTCGGATAGAGGAGTTTGCGACCTCGGATGCTTGAGAGCCAGGTTTCACATTTTCCTTTGCAGTCGGATCGACAGAGCGTGCACAGACCCGATTCACAGGGGTTTCCCCGGTTGACGGTTCCCAGAGCGTCGTTTGCTTTCGGCCATTGGATCATAGTGGTCTCCTTTTACTTTTTTAAAAGTGGTTTTGTGGCAAAGGTTTGCCGGATAGGGTGTAAGCTTTTCCCTCTACCATTAACTATTATTCTCTGTCAAGTGGGTAATATATTCTTTTTTACCGTAGAGTAAAAAATGGTTTATTTTTTAATTAATCGGCAATTTTGCCGATTAATTTTGTATCGTATAATATATTTATCGCATATGGTGCGCTTTGAGCACTTGACTTTATCGTGGTTCCGACATACTGTAATTATTGTCAAGTAAGTCTGGATCAGGGTTATATATGAAAAATGGAGAATAGATGAATCGCAAAGAACAGGCTATTTTACGGATTCTCAAAGAGACCGATAAACCGTTGAGCGGGCGCAAAATTACAAACGAACTTCTGCACACCGGCCACGAGATCAGTGAGCGAACCGTGCGGCTCTATCTGCACAAAATGGACGAAGCCGGCCTGACTCAAAATTTTGGTAAGCGCGGCCGTCAGATCAGCGAACACGGTATCGAGGAGCTGGAAGCGACCGGGATAATTGAGAAAGTCGGTTTCCTTTCAGCCAAGATCAACCAGATGACCTATCGCATGAATTTTGATTTAGAGAGCGAAACGGGTACGGTAGTGGTCAATGTTTCGCTGGTCAAACCGGAAGAGTTGCTGGCTTGTGCAGCGGAAATCGAGAGAGTCTTTGCTGAAGGGTTTGCCATGGGGGAACTGTTGTCATTGCTCTATCCCGGCGAGCATATCGGCCGGGCGATTATTCCGCCAGGCTATGTCGGCTTTGCGACCGTCTGCTCAATCACCTTGAACGGAGTTTTGCTGCAATACGGGATTCCCACAAATTCACGTTTTGGCGGGTTGCTTGAGTTGCAGAACAAGGAAGCGGTTCGGTTTGTCGAGATTATCAATTATGATGGTACCAGTTTAGATCCCCTGGAGGCCTTTATTCGGAGTGGCATGACTGATTATCGGGGGGCGATTGTTTCCGGAGACGGTAAGATCGGAGCCAGTTTTCGCGAGTTCCCGGCTGATAGCCGGGAGTTGGTCGAGAATCTGGCAGAAAGGCTCGATGGTGTCGGCATGGGCGGGTTTATGGCGCTAGGCTGGCCGGGGCAGTCACTGCTTGATATCCCGGTTAACGAGGGAAATTTCGGGGCTGTTGTTATCGGGGGGTTAAATCCGGCGGCGATTCTGGAAGAGAGTGGTTATCGGATTGCCTCACGAGCTTTGGCCGGCCTGCTTGATTGTCAGCGTTTTTTTCATTATCGGGAGATGACAAAAAGGCTTAAACTGGGTAGTTGAAAAACATATTTGTCGGGCTATCCGACTTGACAACTGTTCTTATGTCGGCTTTATTGAAATTTAGAGGTTATTTAGATGTTCGCCGTTATTCGTTGAAAACTTAACGATTGTTATTAAAAGGAGGGTATGATGTTGATAAAAAAAGTTCTGGCTTTGACCGATGGTTCGCAAAACAGTCGTAGCGCCTTACGTTATGCGGTTGAGATCTGCCGCAATTTTGATGCATCTCTTCATCTTCTGTCGGTGGTTGAGGACATGCCCTCTTATGTCAATCTGGAGGTTGGTATTGAGTTTTTCGCCAGTATTCAGGAAACCATCAAGAAGGAGGTGGTTCAGTGTTCCGGTTACTGTGAAACCTCCGGGGTTGCCTGCACCGGAGAGATTCGTCACGGTGTTCCTTACGAAGAGATCATTAATTATGCCAAGGAGATAGATGCCGATCTGATTGTTATGGCAACTCACGGGCATACCGGTCTCTCTCATATTCTCCTTGGCAGTGTTGCTGAAAAAATCGTGCGCCACGCCCCCTGTCCGGTTTTAACCACTCGGGTTGACAATAAAGATTGGGATATTCCTAAATCCGATACCTGTGCGGTTTAAAGGCAGTAAAAGAGCTTCAATCCGAAGATGTATCTTTTTTATCACTGCTGTCCGGTAAGATAATTGCAACCCGATATCCCTAAAATTTGTCTATGTAAATTGCCTGCCGGGCAGCAATGCTTTTCTATTGATTTTTCAGGGCCTTGTCCATCTCTTTCATTCGATCATCGCCAAGCGACTTTGTCGCTTTAGCCTTGTCAATCGGGGTGCGAATCCGGTCGCTCATTTCCTTGGCCGCTTTAGTCGTTATCCGGTCAGCCATTCCCGCTTCCTCCTCCGCGTCCTGATTCGAGCACCCGGCTCCTCCGAGCATGATAAATAACGCCAGAATCAAGGTTATAGCTTTTATCGTTTTCATTTTACTTCTCCGTAATAATCAAAAAATGATCTTCAGTAAATATAATTCATTCCCTACTCTTTCAGGATAATCAAAAGACGTCCATCCGTTATCTTTATCTCCTTTATTCCGGCGGAAAAACCTTTCCAGAAGCCTGGTTTATGGCCGAATCTTTCAATCAGATCGACATTTTTAAGGTTGCCTAGCCAGGCATTTGGTATCGGTACTCCCCAGATACTTATCCCGCGCAAGATGACCAGTGGTCGACCGGAACGAAAGCTTAATTCAACTCCGGCACTGGCCTTGATGGTTTTACCCCCTAAAATCGGGAAATCGGGATCAACTGGAAGGATCAACTTGGCACTGGCAAGATCTTCGGAAAAATCGATGGCCAACTTTTTCGCCAGTTCTGTATTCTTGGCCAACAGGGAGTTTACCTCGCGCTCACTAAACACAATTTCGCGTCGGGCTCCGACCTCACTGTAGGGTGCCGGTTTTAAGTCGCCCGTAGTCGCCAAATTTGATGCTCCCTTTTTTGGCGAATTTTGTTTCCCGTATCCGCCGTCAAAGTTGTTCAGTTTGCGCTGTAAAATCTTTTCTTCTCCGGGGCTGAGATGAACCGGCTTAAACTCCCGGGGAAAGAGAAAGAAGAATGCAACTCCCAGGAGAATTGCGCCGCTAACGATCATTGCCCCGCAAACTACGAAAAAAAGTTTAAACCAGCTGAACGATTTCTGTTTCTCTGCAACCGTAGATTGTTCATTTTCCATGTTGGAACTCCATTTAAAGCTTTAGGCGTAAATGACTACCGATAAGTTTGAGCAATGAATGCGGCACATTGTGTTCGGCGGCCAAGTCATTCCATCTTGAAACATGCTCTGTAGTCTCCTCAATTATCCGATCAATTTTCCGTTTACTGAATATCGGGCTTAATCTCTCAAGACTATAAAAATCTTCTCGGGTAAAGTTGTCTCGCTTGCCATTGAGCTTCATCCAGTGACTATTAACCCAATGGCTTCCTGGCTTGTAGCTGTAGGCTAAATCATAGGCAGGAGTTAATTGCCACTGCTGTTGATCATCGAGCATGAAGCCAAAGTTTTTGGAATGATCATCATGGTTACGCGCAACAATATTAAAAACCATGCGTTTAAATATTTGCATTGCATCGTCAGGGCTTAATTTGAGCTCTCTGGCAATTGTGAGTAGTTCGGCATAAGAGTACGAGCCTGCTTTTTTGTAGCTGACATGGGCCAGACCATTTAATGTTTGTACATGCCGCTTTTTATTGCCATCTCGATCAAACCGCCGGGTGATGAAGTGGCGTCTATCACCTTCATTCAGCAAGTGGCAGGGCATCATCTCTATCCCGCATGCTTTCGCCATGAGGTGATAAACATACTCCATTGTACCATACCCCATCGGATCGCCAAAAGTCTCCTTATCTTTGTTATGTTCGCTGACGCCATCAAATTTTATTATAAAATGAGTAAACCCTTCAGGTGCATCTGTTTGCCCTGATCGCACTTGGGTGAAATCATCGTTAAACGCGAGTACAGCTTTTGGCCTGCCGCCACCTGCACTCACACCGACAGACAATAATGCCATCATGGCTTCTTTATCTTCTTCTCCCTGTGCGCCAAGGGCTATCCTGAATTGTTCTCGCTTATCTAAGACTTTCTGGGCAATAGAAACCAAAGATTGAATTTCAATATGTTGTGAAGCGTTTAAGTTTTTTCTTTGGGTCGCAGGGTGATATGTTAATGCCCCCATGCCCCGCTTTCCGGTATATTGAAGACGCTGTATCGGGGTGATGTCAGCTGTCGATTTACCTTGGCCGGCTATCCAGGCATTCAATACAGCATTACCAAAATCATCAGGCAATGAGTCCGCTATCATTCCAGGTAACCCGTTGAAGGCAGCAGGATCAGCTTCTGGAAATGAATATATTTTTCGAGATAAAGGCATTTTTATAGGCGATAGCTCTATCCCTGTTTTGATAAAGCGAGGTTCAAATTCGAAAGAGCCTATACCTGTTTCAGTATTGAAACTGACAGCGCCGACATCATGCGCTTTATATTTTACCCTGACGACGTCCTTTACCATGAGGATTTATCCTCTTTTGTCCGAGTATTCCTGTTTTTAGATCTTGACGCTCGTTGTCTTTCCCGGCCTTTGAGTTTCGCCAACTGGACAGGGGATATTTCTTGTGCAGGTAGAAAAACATTGAGTTGGTCTGCCATATCCATTGAGACTAATATGGCGACAAGATTCTCCAGCCGAACCTTTCCTTTTTCAGCATTAAGAATAGTCCTTCTATTCAGGCCCGCTCGTGATGCCACTTCAGCCTGAGTTAAATCAGCATTGAGCCGGGCCTGTTTCAGCCGGTTGCCTAATTCTTCCGCTATAGCGACGGGAGACATATTTCTAAGTTCCATAATATTACCCATTCAGCACATTAAATGTGTTTTATTATATCTAAATACACCTTTAGCCACATTGTAACTAAAATAAGTCAAAAAAACAATAGAGTTCTTTAAGGTGCATAAAAAGTAACATTGATGGTGTAATACGAGATTAATGTGCAGAAATAATTACATTAAGGAGATTGATCGTAGGAAGATGCTCGCAAATCAGCCGCCGCGCCGGGAAGCTCAAAGAAAAAACGGGCGGCTGTTCGCGGTCGAGCTGTTTGCTCGTCTTAAGGGTAATGCTCTTACTTTATTTGAAGTCTAGCTCTTTATGTTTTGCAGCAATGGTCTCAGCTAAATTCTCAAGGGCTTTGAAATCAGCCGCTTTTGGCGAGCCTTTGATAAGCACCGGATCAAGTACTTCCACCTTAAGATTAGGAATCAACCCGGCCAAGGTTTCGACCGTCTTACCTCCCCACCCGTAGGAACCGACAATGGATAAAAATTTGGTTTTGGGACGTAATGCGTTAGCGAGATAAGTGGCATAAACAGCGCTGGGGTGCGGGCCGGCAAGTACCGTTGGCGTACCCACAACAATGGTTCCGGCATCAACAAGGGCAATTGCCAGTTTCCCTATATCCGTAACCACCAGATCAAACTGCTCGACGTTGACACCTTTTTCCACCAGTGCCGCAACCAAAAAATCGACCATTTTTTTGGTACTATGATGCATGGAAACATAAGGAATGACCACTTTGTTTTTCAGTGGTCCATCGATCCAGTCCTTATGGGCATCAATGATAAATGCCGGCCGGGGATAGATCTGCCCATGACCCGGTGCAATGAGATCAATGTCATAAGCTGCAACCTTCTCCAGATTCTTTTTAATGACATTACGAAAGGGCATCATGATCTCGGCATAGTAGCGTTTAGCAGCCTCATAGACCCGGCCTTCATCGACAACAAAAAGATCACTGGTCGCAATGTGTGAACCGAAAAAATCACAACTGAACAGCATTTTATCTTCTTTAAGATAGGCAACCATGGTTTCAGGCCAATGGACCCAGGGTGTATGGATGAACTCTAGAGTTTTATCACCAAGCGAGAGAGTTTCTCCGTCTTTAACCGTGATAAAAGATTCCTCGGATATTTGGAGCAGATCCATAAGAATCCCTTTGGCCTTGGGGCTGGTAATTAATTTCGCCTCCGGATAGCGGGCGAGAATTTGGGGAATGCAACCAGAATGATCCTGCTCCGCATGCAGAGCAATCACATAATCAAGTTTAGCGACATTCTCAAGCTGTCCCTCCAATTCATAAAAGAGTTCCTCTTCAACCGCATCAATCAAAACGGTTTTCTCGCTCCCCTCAATTAAATAAGCGTTGTAACTGGTTCCATCCGGCAGAGGAATAAGCGAATCAAAAAGCCGACTGTCCCAATCAATAAAGCCCA
>JAOZQE010000170.1 GCA_029932385.1 bacterium
AGGGCTGTTGAGGCATTTTTACTGGTTTGTTTACTCGCGAGTGGTATTTATATTTTTAACGATTACCATGACCGGCATGAAGATCGAATACATCCGCGAAAGAAAAAGCGTCCGCTTGCTTCCGGTAGGATTCAAGCAGCCCCTGCCTTACTTCTGGGGGGCATATTGATAAGTGCCGCCTGTCTGGGGGCAGCGGCTATCAATATTTTTTTGTTCTACCTTTTTCTTTTTTATGTGGCACTTAATGTTGCTTATACGATGAGATTGAAACATCTGGCGATCATCGATATCATGATAATATCCACCGGATTTGTTCTCAGGGTTTTTATTGGTGGGATAGTCACAGGAATTGAGGTTTATCCATGGATAATAGTTATGACATTTTTGTTGTCCCTTTTTCTGGCTTTTGGCAAGCGAAGAGACGACGTGCTGTATCTGGAAAGTGACGGGATCATGGCAAGGAAATCCATTGACGGATATTCGTTGAAATTTATTGACTGCAGCATGATGATCACCGCTGCAGTGACAATTGTTTCGTATATAATGTATACTATGTCTCTCGAAATTACAGCGAAGTTTAACACCAGTCATCTCTACCTGACTTCTTTCTTTGTTATCGCGGGAATCTTCAGATACCTGCAAATTACCATTGTGGAACAGAAGGAAGCTGATCCGTCAATGGTAATTCTCAGAGATCATTTTATCCAGATGACTATCATGGGTTGGATTCTGGTTTTTGGATTATTGATATATATACAATGAAAACAGTACTGAAATATACTCTTTTTGCCATTTTCGCAACAATGGTTAACATTGGCACGCAATATCTCACATTGCGTATCTGCAGTATTGACTATGGTCTATACATAGCAATGGCTATGGGAACTTTTACTGGTTTGTTGGTGAAATATATCCTCGACAAAAAATATATTTTTTATTTTGAAGTAACCACTTTCAGAGAGGATACAAGCAAGTTTTTTCTATATTCCTTTATGGGTGTTTTTACTACCATCATATTTTGGGGAATGGAGCTGTTTTTCAATGCCTTTTTCAGCGGTGATGCTGCCAAATACATTGGTGCGGTTGTAGGTCTATCAATCGGTTACACTACGAAATATTTGCTTGATAGAAAATTTGTGTTTGCCCGTAGGAAATTTACTTCTGGGTTCAGACTTTAGGTACTTGTTAATGGATAAAACTAAAGTAGCAATTAAAGGTTTTATAGTAAATAATTATTTTATTTTTTTAGTGATAGCTACGGTTATATTTGCTTTTGTATTAAGATGTTTTCATGCAAAAATCGGTTTGCCTTATTTGTATAATTGGGATGAACCACATACGGCAAGTACTGCCTTAAAAATAATGAAAACAGGAGACTTTAATCCACACTTTTTTAAATACGGTTCAATGATGATATATTCGAATTTTGTAGTTGATGTGCTGCATTATCTTTCATTAATGGGGCATCCATCAACTGCAGATTCTTATCTAACAACTATGAATGAGATAATAATCAATGCAGATACAGGATGGCAATGGACTATATCCCATCCGAGCTTTTATTATTGGAATCGTATTTTGACTGCTCTGTTGGGAGCAGGGACCGTATTTTTAACTTATCTTATGGGCAACTACGTTTTCAATAAATGGATTGGTTTAATTGCCGCTGTATTTTTAGCTACCTTGCCTTTTCATATAGTTCAATCCGCATGGATTACTACTGACGTGCCTGCCGCATTTTTTGTACTTGCTGTTGTTCTTTTCTCTATACTGTTCATAAGATGTAAAAAACCAATTTATTTTATCTTATCATTGATATTTGCGGGTATTTCTATCGCTACCAAGTATAATGCCGCACTTTCTGTGATTGCGCCATTTATGGCGCTGGCAATGGTTTATGTTCAATCACGCGAATCAGTTAAAACTTATATGTGGTTTTTAGTTCCAATAATACCTGTTATAGTCTTTTTTTTGATAATGCCTTATGCGCTTATTGATTTGACCACATTTCTTAAACATGTTGGTTATGAAGTTCATCACTATAAAATCCGTGGGCATGGTAACGCAACAAGTGTGCCGGGCTGGGATCACTTTGGTTTTCAAATGTATCAATTTTATAGCAATATTGGTTTGCTAAATACTGTATTGGTTGGAATTGGAATCTTTGGGATTTTCTTTAGACCTTTATTGATCTTTACGTTGATTTTGCCTGGAATGTATATTTTGTATATGTCAGGTATGAAAGTTAATTTCCATAGAAACTTTGTTCAAGTTTATCCATTCATTTCCCTTTTATTTGCTGTCGGTATTTATGTGCTTTACCATGTTTTGGGAATTATTCAAAAGCGAATGTTGCCAGGGAAAGAATGGCTGCCTACTATATCAATTATTTTGATCACTTTTGCATTTCTATTGCCCCAAGCCTATTTGTCACTAAATGATGCAAAAATAATATACGAAGCTAAAGACACCAGAACAAAAGCGATTGATGAAATTAATGCATTAAAAGATGTTCGTAAATTAGTGATAGCAAAAGAACTGATGATACACGCACAAGATTTGAAGCACCTGGAAAAACCTTACACCGTAGAGCCTGTCTTGAAGATATTTTTGAGGGCGGTAGATGAAAATAGCTTGTTAGTATTACCAAGCAACCCTAAATCATGGCTAAAAAATCCTAAATTCAAAAAAAAAGCTGAACAAATGAGAATGATTATATCCAGATTTGAAAATTCATCAATAGTAAAAAAAATCGGCAACAATGGTGCCACTATGATTGATATTTACTCCGTAAATCCTGGAATAATACTTGTTCGGGATGTACAGAGGTAGTTACGATACGCGTGTAATAAATATTTCCTTAAAGCGTACCTTAAATCTTAAGCTGTTATGCTATATCGATTTTCGGAATATTTTTTGAGTGTTAGGAGTTCAGCAAATTTTAAGCCATGAAACAGAAAAGACGAGTAAAATACCGTTTCATCACCAGATTTTTTCTGGTTCTTGCCGGGGTTTTCCTGCTGTTACCAGTAATCAATATATTGCTTGATTCGGCACGGGTGTTTTCCAGAGATACCGGTTGCCAATATGTTGGGCGTCACAGGAATGTGAATTTTTTAAAATGCACTATTTCTTGCATGCTCTGGAAAGTAAAGGAGTTGACAGCCTATTGTTCGGTTCCTCGCGGGTCTTTTATGGATATGATGTCAATGATCTTAACCGGGTGATGTCCGGAACGTGGTTCAAATTCGGCACTATGTACGTAACCGTCCACGAAAAAGCCCGACGTTTTACCGCCGGGCTTTTCTTTTTTAGCTTTTCACTGACAAGGTTAAGTTTTGACAAATTGTCAAAGATGAGATCTTACCATTGCCAATCTCACCTACCTATTCCCGATCACCCAATCCTCATCAGCCACTGTTCCCAGATAAGTACTG
>JAOZQE010000171.1 GCA_029932385.1 bacterium
GTTTTCTCAGTTCCGGGTTTTTGAGAAAGATCATTACCGGCACAAAACCACCCTGCTTCGGTTTATTCATAATTTCCGGGGGCAGTAAACCATCCATCGCTTTACGATGCAGAAACTTAGTCTGGCCTTTGCCTCTTAAATGATCGACAAAACTTCCCGATTTCTTGAGACTTAAATCAAGGGAAACCAAGAAATCAGTTAGCTCGACATCAAGATAGCTCTCACGCAAAGTCAGATCCAACATATCAGCCATCCGTCCGCTTTTCACCATCAGATTTTCATTAATGTAATGTCTGATATCCTGATCCACTTGAGTGGATCGATATAGATCCCCGTAAGAATCGCATTTAGCATTTGTCTGGTGGGGAAATAATTTCGGCAGTTTCGTCATTACCCCATGGCGATAAAGGTGCTTAAGCTCATATTCATCATAACCGTAAAAATACCAGCTATTCAGATCAACAACCCGGTTGGCAAGAATACGCAACTTGAAAGCTAGATTATCATGTTCGTAAAAATAGTCTCCACGCAAGAGACCAACAAGGCTGGAAGCCGGTGTCAACAGGTGAGATCTCAGGAGGAGATAGTGCCAGGCAAGCGGCACCCCCTTGGTAAACCCGCCAGTACCGAAAACCTGGTCAGCAGCTTCGCCGCCAAGAATGACATCAACTTCTTTTTGGGCGGTTGCTAAACCTGAATAGGTTAAAAAAAGTCCCAGTTCAAAATAGGGTTCTTCAAGATGCCATATCAAACTTGGAAGATTCTCAATTTCCGAGCCACTGATACTGTACTCAAAGTGTTCAGTGCCAAAATGGCGGGAGACAATCCGGGCATACGGTCGTTCATCAATCGAGGAATCATCGAAGCCAATGGAAAACGTTTTAAGCTTCTTATCTGTACATTGAGCTGCCAGAGCCACATTGGCACTTGAATCAAGTCCCCCACTGAGAAGAATTCCAACACTCCCACTCGCATCAAGCCGGTTAGAAATGGATTTTTTTAATAATTCCCGGTATCTGGAAACCGCTTCCGGCAGATCCGTGATTGAACTTTGAATTTGGTCAAAACCCCAATACGATTCAATTTCGACCACTCCATCTTTAAAAATCAAGATATGACCCGGTGGAAGTTTCTGAATCCCCTGCAAAATACTCCAAGGTGAGGAAATATAAGAATATTTCAGAAAAAGATTCAGGGCTTCAGGGTCAACCTTTTTACGAATTCCCGGACAAGCTAATAAGATTTTCAGGTGGCTGGCAAAGTAGAGGCGGCCATCGACAACCATCCAGTAAACTTGATGAGCCATACCAAAACGATCATTAAGTAACATGAAAAGATCTTGCCGTTGATCAAGAATTGCCAACGAAAACTGCCCGTTCAACTGCCGGGCAAAGTGGGAACCGTGCAAATGATAAAGCCGATGAATTAAATCCAGATCGCCGGCACACGGAGTTTCATCGGCAAGTTCCCCCGACAGGTGGTGATAATTATGGATCTCTCCATTAATGAGGCAAAAAGTTTGGGAGTTGTCATCCTGAAAAATTTTATCCTGCTGCCATGAAGACTCACAAATACGCTTCATGCCGAAAATATGTTGCGGCCCACTGACATGAGAGAACTCCGCTTTTCCAGGATCTTCACCGTGGAAAAACTTCCCTAGCCCAGCCAGAAGCTCCTTCGGCTTGTCAAGCGGCCGATTAAAATCAACTACCCCAAAAATGCCTTGACTCATATCACATAAGCCTCTTTCCGCGGCGTTTGAACTCCTTGACATCCTTCCGGGTGGGAAAGGAGAAGTATGACCCTTCTTGAGCCGGGTTTTCCTTGTAGATAACCTGCCCCGTTCTAAGCTTGTCTACCGCCTTAATCATAATCCGGGCGGCAATTTTTTTCGTGCGCCTGATCAGAGAATCAAGGGTTTCGTCCGACAGTATTTCGACATCTTCCTGCAGAATTATTCTTCCCTCATCAATATTTGAGTTGATCTCGTGCACCGTAATTCCGATGGATTTTTCGCCATGATACATCTGCCAGAAATTGGGTAGCATACCCCGATAATTAGGAAGTTTGCCATTATGAATATTAATACAACCTTTACTGGGTAAAGCGATAAGCTCTTCTTTAAAAATGGATGGGGCAGCCACGGAAATAATCAGATCAAGATTTTGCACTTTAAGCTCGGACAGAAAAGGACTGGCGTTAATATCTTCTGCAAACATCACTTGAACCCCGTAACGACGGCATAGATCAGCTAAACTGTAAGTCTCCGTCAACGGCAAAAAACGGGATATAATGGCCAGACATTTGTAGGTCATGAATTTCAATCCCATCCTGACAAAATCGACCGGGCCATAGAAATCGTACATCTGTCGGGCAAGCTGGACAATACTCTTTTTGCCCATTGCCTGAACAATTACTACTCCCACGATTTCCTCAAGAGGTTCGTAGCGCTTGAAAAATTCAGTGAAAAAAAGCCTGACATAGAACGGATCATCCTGAGTAATAAATAAAATTCTCACATTTATTTCCTTATCGTTTCCCAAGTGGTCATCTCTCGCCCACAGATAAAATTACCGGCCGCCCGCAGAGAAGCAAGGTTAAGGACACAAAAATAAAGCGGCAAAAAGAGAATCTTATATCTTTTGCCGCGCTTTTCCATCACCCAGGCAAACAAGGCCGACAGATAAAAAAGGAGTTGTGCCGCAAAAGTAAGCTGGTAAAAACCATGATCCAACAACCTGGTATTACTGAAGAAAATTATCATCAACAAAAAAGGAATCAACCAGCGAAAAATCTTATGGGAAATAAGCTGAAACGCGATAAAAGGATACTGAGATAGATTCAATAAACTTCTGACATAAGCCAGGCCTCGCATCCCCCTGGTAATCACCCGAACCCGCATGGAAAATTCTTCCCCGGCTTTTTCCTCTGCCACCTCGTAGGCCACGGCTTCAGGTTCAAAAGCTATGCGATACCCTTTTTCCAAAATTTTCAATGGTTCTACCAAATCGCTGATAATATCTCCGGGCAATGGTTCGTAGAGCGATCGTTTGACGGAATAGATGCAACCGCAGCAGCCGGTCACGGTTTTTATACGTGTCTGCCTGCTTTTAATAAAATTTTCATATTTCCAGAATAAAATAGTACCCAAGCCGACCGGGTTGCCTGTCGGGTTAACATATTCATATCTGCCACTCACCGCTCCGATAGAAGGATCCAGATAATTTCGCACCAGTTTGCAAATCGCATCTTTTTTATACTCCGTCGTGGCATCTGAAAAAATTACGACTTCCCCCTTGGCAATAGCAACCGTTTGATTCTGGGTTTCAGTTTTACCCACCCGGCCTTCAACCCGGTGCAGCAGAACTCCCTGATCGAAAAATTCCTTGACGATCGTGTCCGTC
>JAOZQE010000057.1 GCA_029932385.1 bacterium
TTTTCGAGCCCTTGCCACAGCCCGATGACGAGTGGCAGCCCTATAACGAATTGCTTACGGAAGATGTTTTAAAGATAAACAACTATCTGGCACAACATTATCCGGAAAAATTAGATATTGTCGTTCAGGGAATCTTGATGAGCCTGAGGGGCGGAAAAAAAATGCGGGGATCAGCTCTTAAGTTACTCCCAGGTATCTCTCCTGAGCGTATCGACAGAGTATTGAAAAAGATGTTGGAAATGCCGGAAAAACAGATGGCCCGGCAGCGTCAAAATCGAGCCAACGATCTTTATGCATCACGAACATGGAAGGCGGGTATGGCCATCAAACATCTTTATGACCGTTTGCCGTCTCGGCTGCAAAGACCGGCCTTCCATGTAGTGCAATTTTTTTATCGTAAGATAATGCAGGTTTAAGGAAATGATACATACGGTGCCTCCATGTTGAGATACTACCTTGATTTTTTTAAATATTTCGGCAAGGGATACAAGAGATATATCCCTTTGGTCATTGTCGGTGCTGCCATAGCCGGGGTGTTTGAGGTTGCCGGCCTGCTTCTCCTGTTGCCTTTCATCCGCATTCTCATTCATCCAGAGAGTATCAGGCGATATCAGTCCCTACACAGCCTGATGCAGTTTTTCAATATCAATTCGGTCTTGCATCAGGCTCTTTTTATCGGTGTTTTAATTGTTGTTATCTTTGTCATCAAGAACGTATTTTTACTTTGTTATTATTTTTGGCAGAATAAATTCCTGCGTAAATGGAAGATTGATATCAGCATGTCATTGATGCGATTTTATCTGCTTTCTCCGTACAACCTACACCTCCTGAAAACTTCGGACAAGATCATTCGTAATGTCAACAATGTAGTTCTGAAAGCCTTGAATAACTTTATTTTTCAAGGCTTTATGTTGATTTCAAATATCGTTGTCGGCTTGGTCATTCTTTCGCTTTTACTGCAAAGGCATTTCCTGTTTACGATCATAACCGCCCTGGTTTTGGTTGGTACTTCACTGGGGCAATATTTTTTTCTGAAACAGAAAGTTATCGCTCTGGGTAAAGAGAAGAACCGTCTAACTTCGGAACAGCATAAGAATATCTTTCAGGGACTTTATGCAATCAAAGAGACAAAAGTCCTTGGTTGTGAACAATTTTTTCTCGATAGTTTCAATGAGGTAAACCGGTCTACCATGGACAATGATATGTGGACGATGTTTTATCGCCAGTTTCCTCCACGAGCGACTGAAATAAGCGCAATTTTGTGTGTAGTCATAATGTGTATCGGTGTCATTTATTCTGATTTCGGAGACAACCCGGCAATGGTCGCCTCGCTGGGTATTCTGGCGGCAATTGCGTTCAGGACATCAACGATCGTCAACCGCATACTTCAAGCATTGCAACAGATTAACAACTCACAAAACTCCATCACTATTCTTCTTGATGAGATAAAAAGTCCTTTATGGAGTGAGTATCAGTTAACCGATCTAAATCGCTCGTCGGATTCGGGAATTTCGCCAATTTCTTTCAATTCTGAAATCCGAATTACACACCTCTCTTACACCTATCCGAAGGCTAAACATCCGGCCCTGCAAGGTGTTGATGTACAGATTAAAAAAGGGGAATTTGTTGGTATTGTCGGCAAGTCCGGTGCAGGAAAAACAACCTTTGTCGATATTTTATTAGGACTTTTATCCCCAGCTGAAGGACAGATATATATAGATGATATACCTTTAAGCCATGAAAATATATATACCTGGCAGAAACATCTCGGTTATGTCCCTCAGCAGGTCTATATTACCAATGATACAGTAACCCGAAACGTCGCATTTGGAGTCGCTGATAATCAAATCGATATTTCTCGGGTCATCAACGCTCTTGAAAACGCGCATTTATATGCTGAGGTAAAAGATCTTCCCGAGGGGCTTGAAACTTCTTTGGGTGAGAATGGCCGTCGTCTTTCCGGGGGGCAAAAACAGCGTATCGGGATAGCCCGTGCGCTCTACAATGATAGTGACGTACTTGTACTGGATGAGGCGACCTCAGCGCTGGATATTCCCACGGAAGAAGAAATAACCAGAGCAATCAATGCTCTTAAGGGTGAACGAACGATAATCGCTATCGCCCATCGTCTGTCAACACTTAAAACATGTGACCGCATTCTTTATTTCAATAATCGGAAGCTGATCGACAGCGGATCATTTGTATCTCTATCTAAAAAGTATAAAAAATTTGACCGAATGGTTCAACTGTCGAAAATATAATCGTTATGACCATGTCAGGGCCATGGTTGGCCATGATAAGTGGCAAAATATTTTATGGCATCACAAATGTGTGTTCGTAATGCAGGTTTGGTGAAAATAGCGGCTAAGCCACCGGCGCTGGCTCTGATACCATCTGCATAAACCATACTACTGGTTACATAACGAACTTCATAACCAAGTTTCCAAGCTTTTCGACAAAGATCCAGATCGGCCATAAAAAGAAAATACCTTTCATCAAACCCTCCAACCTCTTTCCAAAAACTGTTACGCACCAAAAGACACGAAGATTGCAGCCAGCCGACAGTTTGATCTTTATTGTAATCTGGAGCAAAAAAACCACTAGACCTTCCACTAACTAAGCAAAACAAAGAATCCAGCCAGGAGATTCTTCGCCGAATAAGCTCCAAAAAACTCGGTTGAAAACGGATTGTGCCGGCTGTATCTCCTTCGGGATTGATCTGTCTGGGACCACAAATGATTGTTTTGGGTGAAGACTCCATTGCATCGACAAGAATTTGCAATGATTGTCGTTGCGGCCAATAAATATCCGGATTTAAAAGCAGGATATAGTCGGCATTAATGCATTGTGCCCCTTGATTACAAGCGGCTGTATACCCCCTGTTAATTTTGTTCACTGTCAGATGGATATTCTCTTGCTCACAGACAGCTTTCAGCAAGTTAGCATTTTTGTGACTGGTTGAGTTGTCGATAACTGATACAGAAAGTTTGTCTAGTGGATATTGGTCAGCTAAGGTTTTAAGATTTCTAATAACTTTGGACGCCTTGAAAAAATCAACAATAACTGCATGTATCGTGGGTTTTTCGGAACAAACTGCTGCTTTCAATTTCTAGATCCTCAACATCCTAATTATTACGGTGGATCCGCTTTGACTCTAAGAAAACGGAATAACAAAAATCTTCAAGCAAAGTATCATTATAAATGTTGTCGAGCAACCAATTTTTCTTTCAGAATTTAATATGGAGCTTTGCCCTTTAAGAATAACTGTGGACGCAGATAGTTGCAGGAAACTTTCCCTCTCTTTCATTTCTTATTTATCCATTTTACGATCTTCGGTGAATAGTTTTACATTAAACATTTTAACATAACCCAAAACTGACCACTAAAAAAACAGCTAACGAACCATTTTGATCCGTTAGCTGTTTTTATTCATATCACCAAAGAAGATGAAGACATCACCTGCTACTTCTATTTCGTCTGCAAATACTCATGCATCGCCACAGCCGCCTTTTTCCCGGCCCCCATGGCCTCTATAACCGTCGCTGCACCAGTCACGATATCACCCCCGGCATAGACCCCCGGCATACTTGTCTGACCGGACTCTAAATCGGCATCGATATTGCCCCAGCGGTTGGTTTTGAGATCCGGCGTGGTTGACGGAACCAATGGGTTGGGACCGTTACCGATAGCAACGACGACTGTATCAACCTCAACCACAAATTCAGAACCCGGAATCGCTACCGGGCGCCGGCGGCCGGACTCATCCGGTTCACCGAGTTCCATTTTAATGCACTCAACTCCGGTCAGCCAGCCTTTTTCATCACCAATCAGACGCTCGGGATTGGCCAGCAGGAGAAATTCGACCCCCTCTTCTCCGGCATGGTGGATCTCTTCGTCCCGGGCCGGCATCTCATCCATTGAACGACGATAGATAATATAGGATTTCTCTGCTCCGAGACGCAAGGCGGTGCGTGAAGAATCCATCGCCACATTGCCGCCGCCAAAGGTTGCGACCCGCTTGCCGACAACAATCGGTGTATCATATTCGGGAAAGAGATAAGCCTTCATCAGATTTGAACGGGTCAGATATTCATTCGCCGAATAGACACCGTTGAGATTCTCTCCTTCAAGATTCATAAAGACCGGCAGGCCGGCCCCGGTACCGATAAAACAGGCATCAAAACGTTCCAGCAGCTCGTCAACAGTCTCAATCTGACCAACGACATAGCTCTCAATAATTTCAACCCCCAAAGCTTTGAGATAATCGACCTCGGCCTGAACAATCGCTTTCGGCAAACGGAATTCAGGGATACCGTAAACCAAGACGCCACCGGTTTTATGCAGAGCTTCAAAAACAGTCACCTGATGACCAAGTTTAATAAGATCTCCGGCCACAGTTAAGCCGGCCGGACCAGCGCCGATAACCGCAACCTTCTTGCCGGTTGCCGGAGCAATTTTGGGCAGCTTAATATCACCTTGCTTACGCTCGAAATCTGCGGCAAAACGCTCGAGCCGACCGATCGCAACCGACTCACCCTTTTTCGTCAACACGCAAAGAGCTTCACACTGGCTCTCCTGGGGGCAGACCCGGCCGCAAACCGCCGGCAACGCGTTGGTCTCTTTAAGTTTGTGCGCCGCACCGATAAAATCGCCATCCGCAATCAAACCGACAAATTCAGGAATCTTGACATTTACCGGACAACCTTCAACACACTTTGGTTTTTTACAACGCAGACAACGACTCGCTTCCGCCATCGCCGTCTCATTTGAGTAACCAAAGGGAACTTCTTCAAAATTATGAGCCCTGACCTTGGCCTCTTGTTCCGGCATCGGATGACGGGGCAATTTTTTTGCCTTGTTTACCTTCTTTTCTTCAGCCATTACTGATTACCTCCGCATTCATCACAGCAACCGCAATCATCACCGCGCTGGTAGCGTTCAACCGCCACCTTCTCCTGTTCAAGATAGATGCCCTGACGTTTCAGCATCTCATCAAAATCAACCTTATGGCCATCAAACTCAGGACCGTCGACACAGACAAATTTAGTTTCACCGCCAACCGTCACCCGACAGGCGCCACACATACCGGTAGCATCAACCATAATTGTCGGCAATGAAACCAGAGTCTCAATCCCGAATGGTTCCGATGTTTTACAGACAAATTTCATCATTATCGGCGGGCCGATACCAATAACCAAACCGATCTCTCCACTGGCCCGGTTTTTCTCAAGCAGCTCCTCTTCAATTTTGGTCACCAGACCATGAGTGCCGTAGGAACCGTCATCGGTACAGATATAAAGTTCATCACTTAAATCCCGCATCTTATCTTCCCAGAAAAGTAGACTTTTAGTCCGGGCACCGAGAATTGTGATTACCTTGTTACCATTAGCTTTTAAGGCTTTGACAATATTATGGGTCGGGGCGATACCGATACCGCCGGCGACACACAAAACCGTACCAAAATCGCCCATATGGGTCGGCTGTCCCAGAGGCCCGATAAAATCGGCTAAGCAATCACCAACCTCAAGTGCGCCCAAAGCCATTGTACTTTTACCAACTTCCTGAAATATAATTGTCACCAGACCCTTTTCCGGATCGGTATCAGCAACCGTCAGCGGCACGCGCTCGCCGGTCTCATTCAGGCGAAAAACTACAAACTGACCGCCTTTCGCCTTTCTCGCGATCCGCGGGGCTTCAATCTGCATCATTTTAACACTGGGGTTCTTTGAGAACTCCTCTTTTGTAACTATTCGGTTCACAACCTGCTCCTTAAAAAAAAATTAAATTGTCACCCGCTTGATAAAAAATACACAAGATTGTGCCTTCTATTATATACAGTATACTAATGTCAAGAGTTTTATCCTCAAGTCATAATCCACGTATGAAACGATCTATTTTTGTATCCCAATTTATAATTTATCTCACCTTAAAGTACAACCATGAGACAACGTGACAATACCCCTTAAAATCAGTTCCTGGCGGAGCCCTTTTATGGGAATATTTCAGCCGCAACGGGAACCTAATTCACTTGACAAAATAAAAAACAAAATGCTAGCTAACCTTACAATGGAGTGCGCAACCGATGATAAGCCTGCGGTCAGACCACATCTGCGACCACAACAGATTCCCGCGCCAAAGTTTACGCTTCATCTGTTAAAAAATCAGGCAACAAGGAGAAATCAATGCCCCTTGCAACACCTTGCAGTGCAAAAATCCGGCCCTCTCAGGTTATTAATTTTCTTTTACTGGCCCTGATAATCTCAACCACCGCCTGTGCCAAGACCGCCGAGCCTTACCCGGATGCCGCATTTTTCGCAAAAGATATAATTATTGTAGACATCAGAACCGAGGCCGAATGGCGCCAGACCGGGATTGTTGCCGGCTCAAAGACCATCACTTTTTTTGATGGAAACGGTAAATATGATGCCGCAAATTTTTTTCAACAACTTGACCGGGTGGTTGATAAAAACGAGGAGTTTGCAATCATCTGCAGAAGCGGTCGCCGCACCCGGGTAGCGGCCCAGATCCTGGTGCAGAACGGCTACAAAGTAATCGACTTAAAAGGCGGCATCAAACACCTTCCTGACGGCATCGATCTGGTACCATATAAGCCGTAAAGAACAAACCCGCTCCCGCCGCACCGACATCCAAAACCAGCTCTCTTTGGAAAACCGAGCCGGTCACACCTTAGCCGCAATCGAGATTCCCCTACTATAAGTATCCATTATGTGGTATTAAGCCGGTTTCAAGTGATTTAAATTTAATTCTGACTCTGGAGCAATACCGCCATGACTACATTTGCCGATTTAGGCCTAAACTCAGAACTGCTCGAAGGCATCAAAAAACTCGGGTTTAAAACTCCGACCCCGATTCAGGAAGAGGTAGTTCCGCGTCTGGCCCGGCTTGCGGATGACATGGTCGCACTCTCGCAGACCGGCACCGGCAAGACTGCAGCTTTCGGCCTGCCCCTGATCCAGATGCTGAATCAATCACAGATGCAGACTCAAGCCTTAATCCTCTGCCCGACCCGGGAACTCTGCGTTCAGGTCCACAAAGACTTAAGCGCCTTCTCTCATTTTCTCCCCAAAATCAGAATTGTTGCCGTCTACGGTGGAGCCAGTATTATCAGCCAGAGCCGGCAGCTAAAAGCCGGGGCCCAGATAATTGTCGCGACGCCGGGCCGGCTTTTAGCCTTTATCAAACAGGGCGAAGTCAACATTAAAAGTATTCGGGCGGTAGTCCTCGATGAGGCCGATGAGATGCTGCAAATGGGCTTTCAGGACGACCTCAATGAGATTCTGGCCGCAACCCCGGAAACCAAGAAAACCGTACTCTTCTCAGCAACGATGCCGCGGGAAGTTACCGCCATTGCCAAACGCTACATGACCGACCCGGTTGAAGTAACCATCGGCGAACGCAATCAGGGCATCGAAAATGTCCGTCACATCTACTATATGGTAGCCGCCAAAAACCGCTATCCGACACTCAAACGAATTGCCGATAGCAACCCTGATATATACGCCATAATCTTCTGCCGTACCCGCCAGGAGACTCGCGATATTGCTGCCAAATTGATCGATGACGGCTACAATGCCGATGCTCTCCACGGCGAACTCGCCCAGGCCCAGCGTGACCATGTTATGCAAAAATTTAGGCGCCGCAATATCAAACTTCTGGTGGCTACCGACGTGGCCGCCCGCGGCCTCGATGTCAAAGACTTAAGCCATGTCATCAACTACAATCTGCCCGATGATGCCGCCGCCTACACCCACCGTAGCGGCCGCACCGGCCGAGCCGGCAAAGAGGGCATCTCGATTGCCATTGCCCACCTGCGTGAGAAATATAAGATTAAACAGATTGAAAGACGGCTCAAAAGAAAATTTGAACTGGGCCGGATTCCCACCGGCCAAGAGATCTGCCGGCAGCGGATGCTGCACTATCTTGACGAGCTCAAGATGACCGCTATCGACAGCCATCAGATTGAACCGTTTCTGCCGGCGATTATGGAGAGTCTCGCCCCGCTGGAAAGAGAGGAGCTGATCAAACGATTTGTCCTCTCTGAATTTGCCCAGATCTTAAACTATTATCGCAACGCCCCTGATCTTAACAGCAATGAATCAGAAAGTAGGGGCCGCCGCGAATACAGCAACAGCCGGGATTCCGAGCGCCGGGATGGCAAATCCAAAACCTACAAAAACCGTGATAACAATGATCGCGGCAGTGATCGTGAACGCTTCACCCGCTTTCACATCAATGTCGGCAAAAGGGACGGCATCAATCCCGGCCGGCTGATTGGCGAAATCAACGACGCCAGCACCGGCGGCCCGAGAATTCATGTCGGCCGAATTGAGATTCAAAGCGGTTTCAGCCTGATTGAAGCTGATACCCGCTCCGCGAAAGAGATCATCAAAACCTTCTCCAGCCTGATGATCAATGGCCGCAAAGTTCAGGCTAAAATTGCTGATGACAAAGAGCAAATGACACCGCGCTCGGATCGTAACAAACGCCCGGGTCGCCCATCACGCCCCCATCCGATCCGAAGCAAGAGTAAGCGTAAAAAAGATACCTCCGCATAAAGCCCGCGCACCTTAAATGATCATGATTTAAGCAAAAAAAGCCGCTTCAAGAAATTCTTGAAGCGGCTTTTTTCAATTTAATTGATTAACTGACAACTAGCGGTTGCCGGCACTCCCCGATCTTGCCCGGGAGTGATTAGAATTCCGGGAGTTACCGCCGGGTCTGCCTCCGGATGAACGCGGTTTCGAGTAGCGACCCCGGCTCGGGCCTTTGCCGCGACGATTGAAGTTGACAAAAGTCTCTTCATCCTTGTCCGCCTGGTTCTGCTCAAATCCAGCAATATTTTCAACCAGAATATCCCGGCCTAAAAGTCGCTCAATCGGGCGCAACAGTTTCTGTTCATCGGCACTCACCAGCGAAATCGCCATGCCGGAACTTCCGGCCCGGCCGGTCCGGCCGATGCGATGAACATAATCTTCGGCCACGTTCGGCAAATCAAAGTTGACCACCTGCGGCAGAGCCGCAATATCCAGCCCTCGGGCGGCAATATCGGTGGCCACCAGAATTTTCAATTTCCCCTGTTTGAACTCTGCAAGCGCCCGGGTTCTCGCGGTCTGACTCTTGTTTCCATGAATCGCCGCAGCTCCGATGCCACCTTTTTCAAGGTAGGTCGCAAGCCGGTTGGCGCCGTGTTTGGTCCGGGTAAAGACCAGCGCTTTCTGCCAGTCACCGTCATTAATAAGTTTCGCCAACAGTACTTTTTTCTCTTTCAGGGCCACCGGGTGCACCACCTGATCAACCTTTTCCGCTGCCTTATTTCGGGGGTCAACCTCAACCATCACCGGATCGCGCAAGAGATTGTCCGCCAGACCCCGGATATCATTAGAATAGGTCGCGGAAAAGAGCAGATTCTGACGCTCTCCCGGAAGCAGTTTCAAGACCCGCTTGATGTCATGGATAAAACCCATATCAAGCATCCGGTCGGCCTCGTCAAGAATCAAAATCTCGACCTGAGAAAGATCCACGGTCCGCTGACCGCAATGATCCAGCAACCGGCCCGGCGTCGCCACCAGGATGTCGATGCCACGTCTTAATTTATCAATCTGAGGATTAATCCCGACACCGCCGAAAACCACGGTTGAACGGAGCGACAATTTCTTGCCGTAAACCGCCATCGACTCCCCGACCTGGGCCGCAAGCTCCCGCGTCGGAGTTAACACCAGACAGCGCGGATGTTTACTTTTGCGCCCCTTATTATTCAATATCTGCAACACCGGCAGAGCAAAAGCTGCGGTTTTTCCGGTTCCCGTCTGGGCCCCGCCCAGCACATCACGACCTTCCAGAATCACCGGAATTGCCTGTGCCTGAATCGGGGTCGGGATTTTATAACCCTGAGCCTTTACAGTTTCAAGCAGAGCGGGCAATAAGCCCAATTTTTCAAACGACATAACAATATTTCTCCAAAACCCGTCCGGACATTTAAGTTAAAAAAGTTCCGATCTTCCGGATGCGGGCCCAAATTTTCAAGTTGTAATAAATCTATCTTGCAGATGAGCCTGTTCAAGGTTCTAAATCGACTATCGGAAAAAACCGATCCAAAAAACAAAAAAGCGCCTGCCTCCGTTGCCGAAAACAACCGCTTTACTATTTTAATCTTCCTCAAAGCAGAAGGTTTGTTACAGAGAAAAATTTCCCCGACAACCCCTTACTTTGCCAACACTATCGTTGAATGATTTCTCTTTATAGCATTAAAAGATTGCTTTTGTCCAGTATTATAATAATATGGCCCGCAGTCCGGTAATGGTGGGCCACTAAACCGTTCGGCAGCAACGTCAAACTTCTCAACAAATTGGCAACAATTAGAAGTGGCGAGTTTTTGAGAATACTCCAAGTAGTTCTTGACGATATAAGGTTGTGTACGTTATTGTGACTGAGTTTAAATCCTTTTGCAGAGAGATTTATGGCAGCAGAAAACTCGAAAAAGAGTGCCGGCAAACCGGAATCCCAACATCTGGCGACCCTTTCCCTGGCTGCTCTGGGAGTAGTTTTTGGGGATATTGGTACCAGCCCTATTTACGCCATACGTGAGTGTTTTCATGGAGAATATGGTATTATAGCGACGCCGGCCAATGTTCTGGGTGTCCTGTCGCTGATGTTCTGGGCTCTGACTATCATTGTCAGCCTCAAATATCTGACTTTTATCCTGCAGGCTGATAATAATGGTGAGGGTGGAGTGATTGCCCTGACTTCCCTGATTCGGCCTCAGGGGTTAAGGAAACTTGGTATGCGGCCGGTACTGGTTTCTTTTGGCCTTTTTGCCGCCTGCCTGCTGTATGGCGATGGGATGATCACTCCGGCGATTTCGGTTCTAAGCGCACTGGAAGGCCTGAAAGTCATCAGCCCTGACTTTACCCCCTTTATTATTCCGTTGACTATTATCATCCTGGTTGCCCTTTTTCTGCTTCAAAGTCGGGGAACGGCAAAGATGGGAAAACTGTTCGGCCCGGTGATTTTTATCTGGTTCAGTGTCCTGGCGCTCCTGGGGATTGGAAAGATTGTTGCCTGCCCCCGGATCCTGACGGCATTTATGCCCTGGTACGGAGTTGAGTTTCTGCTGCATAACCATCTCCACGGGTTCCTGGTTCTGGGAGCGGTATTTTTGGTAGTTACCGGTGCCGAAGCTCTCTATGCCGATCTGGGACATTTTGGTCCCCGTCCCATCCGCCTGGTTTGGATTTTTTTTGTTTTGCCGGCCCTCTTGCTTAATTATTTCGGTCAGGGTGCTTTACTGTTGCTCCATCCGGAATCCGCCCATGACCCGTTTTTCGCCTTGCTGCCGCAATGGGGAGTAATTCCCATTATCATCCTGGCTACCGCGGCCACTATCATTGCCTCGCAGGCGGTGATTTCCGGGGCATTTTCCCTGACCAGACAGGCCATTCAACTGGGTTATCTGCCCCGGATGAAAATTATTCATACGGCTGCCCGGCATATGGGTCAGATCTACGTGCCGTTGGTGAATTGGCTGCTGATGATTTGTACCATCGGTCTGGTTCTGGGATTTCAGTCATCGAGTAAGCTGGCCGCTGCGTATGGGGTTGCCGTGACCTCAACCATGCTGATTTCAACAATTTTGTTTTACGTGGTTGCCACGGAAAGATGGGGCTGGAAGAAAAGCGCTGTTATCATGTTGATTGCCATTTTCCTGGTAGTGGATAGTGCCTTTTTCCTGGCGAATATCAGCAAAGTACTGCATGGAGCCTGGTTCCCGCTGGTGATTGGCGCAGTGATATTTTCCCTGATGGTCATCTGGCGCCGGGGGCGGAAAATTACCGGAGAGCAGATCCGCAGCCTGACCATGAGTTTTAAGACGTTCCAGGAGATGATTGCCGAGGACCTCCCCCAGAGAGTCAAAGGGCAGGCGGTTTTTATGACCGGTAATCCGGATTCAGTACCGGTTGCTTTGCTCCACAACCTGAAACATAACAAGATTCTTCATTCCGAGGTTGCCCTGCTGCATTTTGATACTTCTTCGGAATTACCCCGGGTTCCCAATGATCAGAAGGTGGAAGTGGAGAAGCTGGGAGGTGGATTCTACCGAGTGATTGCCCATTATGGTTTTATGGAAGAACCACGGATCAGCAACCTGATCTCTCTGGCCCGGGAGAAAGGGATGGATTTTGACCTGGAGAAAACCGCCTTTTTCCTGGGCCGCATTAAATTTATGCACAGTGAAGAGCCGCAAATGCCCCGCTGGCAGAGCCGCATATTTACATTCTTGTCCCGCAACGAATTGGATGCCGCTTCCTATTTTGACATTCCCAGTTCGCAGGTGATTGATCTTGGAGTACCATTATCACTTTAGTTAGAGCCTGACAAAACAGCACAAATCCTGAGAAACCCCCTCCCCGGACATCAGCCGCAACTTCATAAAATAGAGGTTGACTGCAATCTTTTATATCGTGTAAGGATTAACAGTCATTTGCAATTAACCTATTTTTTATCCCGCTTGACTATCTTTTTATCATAACAATTAATCCCAACAGGCTTGCATGAATCAAGCTTAAATATCAACTTATCAGGTCAAAAGAACCTGTTAATATCTTAGTTATGCCTTGCCAACTATTGAGAGGAACTGAAAAGTGAGCCCAGAACAGACAAATGCGGCGTTGGCCATTATTACATTGTTATTGGCAGGGGCTACGGTCTGGCTTGCAGTGGCAACGTGGAGAATGACATCCATAACAAAGGCATCCTTTGATTTGGAGTCACGCCCATATTTTGCATTCAAAAACTTCTTATTCAAGTTTTATCTCGAGAAACCTCATGACGAAAC
>JAOZQE010000172.1 GCA_029932385.1 bacterium
AATTTTCATAAATAAATTTTCCTTTACATTTATCGCTTATAAATACTAACATAGTTGCGTATGCGCCTAATAGTGCGTTTTCACCTTATATGTAAAGTAAAAAATTATCTGCAGGTATAACCACCTTATGAAAAAAGAAGATATATACTCGGAAATAAAAAATCTGGCTCCACAAATTGCCTATTTTTCTATGGAAATCGGTTTAAGAGTGGACCTCCCCACTTACAGCGGCGGCCTCGGGGTACTGGCCGGTGACACTATCAAAGCCGCAGCTGATCATGAATTGCCTTATGTCGCCGTAACCCTGCTCTACCGGGATGGCTATTTTCAACAGCATCTGGAAGAAAACGGTCAGCAAATCGAACAACCGGTCAAATGGAATCCATCAGACCTTCTGATCGAACTCGACCGGATCACGGTAAACGTCGAAATCGGCGACCGCAGCGTGGCTCTCCGCCCCTGGCTCTACATTGTTGAGGGATGTGCCGGAGGTCAGGTACCGGTCTTCTTCTTAGACAGTGATTTACCGGAAAACAACCCGGAGGATCGTAAGCTCACGGCGCAACTCTACGGTGGTGACAAGCGTTACCGTTTGAGTCAGGAAATTATTTTGGGGATTGGCGGTCTTAACCTTTTAAGCGCTCTGGAAATCCGGAAGATCCTTAATTTCCATCTCAATGAGGGCCATGCCGCGCTCCTGACATTGGAGCTTCTTAAACGTTATCGCCGCAATATCGAAGAGACCTGGGATCCGACTCAAGTCTGGGACTACAAGAGAGTCCGCCAGCACTGCGTCTTTACCACCCACACCCCGGTACCCGCCGGGCACGACCGCTTCGATTACCATCTCGTAGAAGAGCTTTTAGGTTCTTACATGCCTCTTGATGTACTGAAAAGATTCGCCGGACATGACGATCTCAACCTGACCACCCTGGCCTTGAATCTAAGCCGCCACACCAATGCTGTTTCCAAGTGTCACCGTGATGTCAGTGCTCTGATGTTTCCGGGTTACACCATCAAAGCGGTTACCAACGGTGTCCATTCACCGAGCTGGACAAATCAGGAATTTTCACAGCTTTTTGATCGTTACCTGACGGGTTGGCGCCGGGATAATTTTCTTCTCCGCAATGCCATGATGATTCCCGCTGATGAACTTTTTGCCGCCCATCAGAGTGCCAAAAAACGACTTTTTCAATATATCAAAAAAACCACTTCGGTCATTCTTGACCCGGAGATATTAACCATCGGCTTTGCCCGGCGGGCAACCCCGTACAAACGAGCGACCCTGCTCTTTTCGAATCCGGAAAGGCTGCGTCACATAACCGAACATTACGGCCCCTTACAGCTGGTTTTAGCGGGCAAGGCCCACCCCCAGGATGAACCTGGAAAAAAACTGATTCGTGACATCTTCAACGCCCGGGACAAGCTTAAAGATCTGATTAAAATCGTCTATCTTGAAAATTACGATATGGAGTTGGGGAAACTGATTACCGGCGGGGTTGACCTCTGGCTTAACACTCCGACCCGGCCTCTGGAGGCTTCGGGCACCAGCGGTATGAAGGCGGCCCATAACGGGGTTCCGAATTTCAGCATCCTCGATGGCTGGTGGATTGAAGGCTGGATCGAAAATAAAACCGGCTGGGCGATCGGCCCGCTCCCCAGCGGACCTCAAGTTGATGAAGAGAGCAACCAGTTTGATGCCAATGATCTTTACGAAAAATTGGAAAAAGAGATAATTCCGACCTACTACCACAAGCGGTCGACATGGATTGAAATCATGCGCCAGGCAATAAGCTTTAATGCCTCTTTTTTCAATACCTACAGAATGCTGATGGAGTATTGTATGAATATCTACTCTTTCGACCCACCGACCCGGACAGCACTGGCCCATCGCCATGAAGATTAGAGGTCATAACAGGTATGAACTTTTTCCGGCGGCAGCATTAATTAGTTGACAAAAAGCCGGTGAAAATAGTATATCGGCGGCACTTTTAAAGCTCATGACCTTAAACTTTATTTCGGAGTCTTAAATTAACCATGCTCGACCTTAAATATATCCGCAACAATCTTGAGAGTGTGGCCTCCATGCTGAAAGACCGCAACAACTCTCTCGATTTGAGTGCGTTCAAAACCCTGGACGGTCAGCGTCTTGAGCTTTTGAATGAGGTCGAACTTCTGAAGAATCAGCGCAATACCTGCTCGGACAAAATCGCTGAAATGAAGCGGAACAAAGCTGATGCCGGAGCTGAGATCACCGCCATGCGCGATGTCTCCCGCAAGATTAAGGAGCTTGATGCCAAGGTCGCCAAAGTTGAAAACCAGCTCTATGAGATTGTCTATCTGATCCCCAACCTCCCGCACAGCAGTGTCCCTGTCGGTAACAGCGAAGATGATAACCTTTTTATCAGAGAGTGGGGCAAGAAACCGGAGCTTTCATTCACTCCGGCCCCGCACTGGGATATCGGTGAGGCACTCAAGATTCTAGATTTCGAGCGCGGTGCCAAAATCACCGGTGCCCGTTTCACCCTTTATCGCGATCTCGGGGCCAAACTTGAGCGGGCCCTGATCAATTTCATGCTCGACAAGCATACCGATGAACATGGTTATACTGAAGTCCTGCCGCCGTTTATGGTTAACCGGGGCAGTATGACCGGCACCGGACAGTTACCCAAGTTTGAAGATGACTTATTTAAAATTGAAGGGCTTGATTATTTTCTGATTCCAACGGCAGAGGTTCCGGTAACCAATATCTTTCAGAATGAAATTCTTGAGGATAGTGAATTACCGAGCTATTTCACCGCTCATACGCCCTGCTTCCGCAAAGAGGCGGGCTCGCACGGCCGGGATACCCGGGGTCTGATTCGCCAGCACCAGTTTAACAAGGTCGAGCTGGTCAAATTTGCCGACCCGGAAAATTCTTATGACGAACTCGAAAAACTGCTGGTCAATGCAGAATCGATTTTACAGGCCTTAAATCTCCATTATCGAATTGTCAATCTCTGCACCGGTGATTTGGGGTTTTCCGCCAGCAAAACTTATGATATAGAAGTCTGGCTGCCGGGTCAGGGAGTCTACCGCGAGATCTCTTCCTGCAGCAATTTTGAGAACTTTCAGGCGCGCCGGGCAAATATTCGCTACCGTCCAAAAACCGGCGGGAAAACCCGTTTTGTCCACACCTTAAACGGCTCCGGGCTGGCGGTTGGCCGCACTCTGGTAGCGATCCTTGAAAACTATCAGCAAGCGGATGGCAGTGTCGTTATCCCTGATATTTTGCGACCTTACCTGGGCGGCCGGGAGAAAATTGAAAAACCAAAATAGTATTTAAATAATAACCTGGAGGAATGGCCGAGTGGCTTAAGGCGGCGGTCTTGAAAACCGTTGAACGAAAGT
>JAOZQE010000010.1 GCA_029932385.1 bacterium
TGATGGCGGGGCCGGAATAGAGGAAAGCCGTGGCCGGCCCGAGACCGGCACCCATGCGGTAGATTCCGGCAAACAGCGGCAGCACGGTGCAGGAGCAGACCGCCAGAATAGTTCCGGAAACCGAGGCCACCCCGTAAGCCAGAATTTTATTGGCTTTGGCCCCGAGATATTTCATGACCGAGGCCTGGCTTATAAAAACCGCGATCGCCCCGGCGATAAAAAAAGCCGGAATCAAACATAAAAGTACATGCTCACGGGCATACCACTTCGCCAGATAGAGGGCCTCCATAATGGCATTGTCAAATCTTTGCGACCCGACCGGGAGATAGAAAAAAGCTAAAAACACCCCGATAATCAGGAGCAGCTTTTTCCACTCAGATTTCCAACTCATAGATACCTCTTAAGGTGTCATGTTCCACCAGATCAAATACAAACGCATAAAACTACGCAATCAGAGCCGCCTGCGCTTTTGCCTGGGACTCAATTACCGCCTCAACACAGCTCATAAAACTTAAAACGCAGGGCACTTTCAAACGATAGAAAACCTGCTTGCCGCGCTTTTCATCTTCGACAATCCCCGCCTGTTTCAAAATCGACAGATGTTTTGAAATTGTCGAAAAATCAACCTCAATCACATCAACAAATTCGCAAACACACCTCTCGCCGAAACCCAGCTGTTCCACCATCCACAACCGGGTCGGATGGGCCAGCGCCTTGAGTACTTTGGCTTTAGCTTCGTACAGTCTCTTCTCTTGTGCATTCATCATCTCACCTCTCATTAGTCTATTTGGCCAAATAACCATATATAAGCATTTTGTCAAGATTTCTTTATTGAGGTTTTTCACTCGCCGGATAGCCACTTAACTATTTTAAGGAATGGAGCTTACATTTCCCCGTGACATGTGCTAAATCTTAAATATCTCCAACTTTCTGACAAATATTCTCATCCAGGATATAAGATGAAGCTTCTCCATACCTCAGACTGGCACCTGGGCCGCGCTCTTTACGGCCGCAGACGCTACGACGAATTTTCGGCCTTTCTCGACTGGCTCGGTGATACCATCGAAACGGAAAAAATTGAGGTTCTACTGGTAGCCGGCGACATCTTCGATAACAGCACCCCCGGCAATCAGGCCCAGGAGCTATATTACCGCTTCCTCTGCCGCATGGTCAATTCCGGTTGCCGCCACATTGTCATTATCGCCGGCAACCACGACTCCCCCTCCTTTCTCGACGCTCCGAAAAAACTTCTTCATACTTTGAATGTCAATGTGATCGGTGCAAAAACGGAATCTATTGCAGATGAGGTCATTATTCTTGAGGATAAAAACGGTATGCCGGCAGCCATTATCTGTGCCGTGCCCTACCTCCGGGATAAGGATCTCCGCACGGTTGAACCGGGGGAGACAGTCGCCGATAAAAACAGTAAGCTCATAGCCGGACTACACCGGCATTACGCTGAAGTCTGTGCCGCCGCGGAACAACAGCGGCGGCAACTTAACACCGGCAAACCCGGCTTTGATATCCCAATTATTGCCATGGGGCACCTTTTTACGTCCGGCGGCCGCACCAGCGACGATGACGGAGTCAGAGAACTCTATGTCGGCTCACTGGCCCATGTCGGCAAGGATCTCTTTCCGAAAGTAATTGACTATCTGGCTTTAGGCCACCTGCACATACCTCAATGTGTGGCTGAAACCGAATATTTCCGTTATTCAGGATCACCGATCCCGATGGGCTTCGGTGAAGCCCGGCAGCAGAAAGAGGTGGTCATCATCGAGTTCAACAATGGTATCCGGATTATCCGCAAACTCCCGGTTCCCGGTTTTCAGAGACTGGCAAAAATCAGTGGCTCGCTGGATGAAATCCGGTTGCAAATAGAAGAGCTTAAATGTAAATCCAGCTCCACCTGGCTGGAGATTGATTATACCGATTCTCAACCTGTCGGCAATCTCAAAACGCGGCTGGATGAGTTTATTGAAGACTCGTCACTTGAAATCTTAAGGGTTAACAACCACCGCATAATTGACAAAATTCTCCATCCTGTTCATGAACATGAAACCCTTGACGATCTTGATCTAAACGAGGTCTTTTCACGCTGTCTCGACAACTTCAAGATACCGGCGGAGGAGCGTTCCGAAATAACCCGGTCATACAACGAAATTATCAACGCTCTTCATGAAGATGACGTTAATGCACAGTAAAGCGGCAAACCATGAAAATTCTTGAATTAAGATTCAAAAACTTAAATTCACTCGCCGGTGAATGGGTCATAGATTTAACCTCGCCGGAGTATCTGGCCGATGGTATATTCGCGATTACCGGCCCTACCGGAGCTGGGAAATCAACAATTTTAGACGCGATCTGCCTAGCCCTCTACGGAGCCACTCCGAGACTCGGCAGAATCACCAAAAGCGGCAATGAAATTATGTCCCGGCAAACCGGCGAATGCTTTGCCGAAGTAACCTTTGCTGCTGCGGCCGGACGCTTCCGCTGCCACTGGAGCCAGCACAAATCTCATAAACGGCCTGACGGCAACCTGATTGAAACCCGGCATGAAATTGCCGATGCCGTCAGCGGTAAAATCCTGGAATCAAAAAAACGCGAGGTCGCGACCGTCATTGAGCAGAAAACCGGGATGAATTTCGAACGCTTCACCCGCTCCAGCCTCCTGGCTCAAGGCGAATTTGATACTTTCCTGAAAGCCGATTCAGATAAACGTGCCCCGATTCTGGAACAGATCACCGGCAGCGAAATCTACAGTGAAATCTCAAAGAAAGTTCACGAACACCAACGAAATGAACAGGAAAAATTGCGAGAACTGCAGGCGGAAACATCTGGGATCACGATTCTCAGTGAATCTCAGGAGAGTGAGATCATCCAGGAACTTGCCAGGAAACAGAAATCCGCGGCCACCCTGGCGGTTGAGGTCGAGAAAATCGAAAAAGCGATCACCTGGCATCAGGTAATTGAGCGGATCCGCCTGGAACTTGACTCGTTGGTTCGGGAAACGCAAGAGCTGCAGACTGCCATCAAAATTTTTCAGCCGGAGCGGGAACGGCTCGGCCGAGCCCGGAAAGCCGCGGAGTTGGAAGGAATTTACGCAACCCTGATTTTAACCCGAAAACAGCAAGATAGTGATCTGCAAGGCCTTAAAGATGAAGAGCTCCAGCTCCCTAAAATCATGCAGAAAGCAGGCGAGAAGGAAGAGGAACTAAAAAAACTGGAGCAACTGACCATAAAAGCAAAAAAGGAGCAGTCGGAACTGACCCCGCTGATCCAAAAAATCCGGACTCTCGATCAACAGCTTTCCGACCGCAAGAACGCATTCGCCCAAGAAGAACTTGAAGCCGGAAAGGTTTCTGAAGAGATTGCCGTTAATACAAAATCAGGTAAGCAGATCCGGCTCCGGATTGAACGGGCGCAAAAAGATCTTACCTTGATACAAGCTGATCTGGAAAAACATGCCGGCAATGAATTACTGCTGACTGAATTTGCCGGCATCAAAGAACAGTTGAGCCTTCTGCTCTCCTTGCAGGAGGATATATCCACCATGGAAACTTCCCGCCGTGAAGCTAAAAAACAGCTGCAGGCCACGACTGCGGAACTCGCCATCCGGAGCAGCAATTTAATCACCGCGAACCAGAAACTGGAAAAGACCCGACAACAAGTTCGCAACAAAAAAACCGATCTAGTTAAATTGCTGGGTGAACGCCTGCTACGTGAATATCGCATCGAAAAAGAGACCCGGCTCAGGGAGATGGCTTTTAAACGAAAGATTGCTGATCTGCAAACCTACCGGGAACAACTTGAAGAGGGCCGTCCCTGTCCTTTATGCGGAGCTTGTGAACATCCCTACGCCCGAAACAATGTACCGGAAACAGCGGCAGCCGAAAAAGAGATTGAGACTCTGACGGTTTTAATTGATCAGGCGGAAAAGCTTGAATTAGAAATCAAAAAACTGGAATCTAAGGAAAAAGAGGGTGTTGCCCAAGTTGCAGAAACCGCTAAACTTGAGGCGGAAACCGGCAATGAAAAGAATAACGTGTTAGAAACCTTAAGCCGGATCACCGATGATCTCAATCGGAACCAAACCCGTTTCACACAATTAAAAGAAGCGCTTTCAAACCGGCTGCGGCCTTTAGGATTTGCAAAAATAAGTGACTCCGACCTGCCGGAGTTGGCAAATTCACTACAGTCCCGACTTGACCACTGGCAGGAGCAGTATTTAAAGAAAACTGAACTTGAAAAAGAGCTGCTTAAATTTAACAGCGCCCGGAAAGAGATTGAGGCGATAATTGCCACTCAAAATCAGTCGCTGATCGGAATCCAACAGAGGCTCGCCACCCGTAAAAATGGATATCAAGCCCTGGTGTCTGAACGTCAACATCTCTTCGGCAGCAAAAAACCTGACACAGAGCAGACTCGCCTGGAAAACGCCGTGACTGCGGCCGAACAGGCGGAAAAAACTTTATCTACGGAATGTACCAGCGTCAAAGAGCATCTGCAGGCAGTCAGAATCCGCATAACTGAGTTAACTAAACGGGTGAAAACCCGAGTCACTGAACTTAAGACTCTGGAAACTGATTTCAGCCGGGCCCTGCACACATCAGGTTTTATCAATGAACAATCATTTATCGCCCAGCGCCTGTCGGCTGTGGAACGGAATCAATTGATGGCCAAAGCCGAACAACTCGATGCCCTGCAGACCAGTATCAAGGCTAGAAAGCAGGATAAGCAAAACCGTTTAAGTAAAGAAATCGATAAGAAAATCACCCCCACCCCGGCCCCAGAACTCGTAACCCGGCAGCAGGAACAATCGGAGATCCTGAAGCAGTCCCGGGATCATATTGCCGGCTTAAGACATAAATTAAGCGAAAACCGGACGGCACTCGCAAGGATAAAAGAAAAACAGACTTTAATTGACGGACAGATGAAGGAGTGCCGGCGCTGGGATAACCTGCACCTTTTGATAGGTTCGGCTGACGGCAAAAAATATCGGAATTTTGCCCAGGGCCTGACCTTTGAAATGATGGTCTTTAATGCCAATCAGCAGCTCGACAAAATGACCGACCGCTACCTGCTTATACGTGATACTGAACAGCCCCTGGAACTCAATGTTGTTGATAAATATCAGGCCGGCGAGATCCGCTCGACCAAAAATCTCTCCGGCGGTGAGAGTTTCATTGTCAGCCTGGCCCTGGCCTTAGGGCTCTCAAAAATGGCCAGCCGTAAGGTTCGGGTCGATTCTCTCTTTCTCGATGAAGGTTTCGGCACCCTGGATGAAGACGCCCTGGAAACAGCTTTGGACACTCTGGCGAATTTGCAGCAAAACAATAAACTAATCGGCATCATTTCCCACGTCCCGGCCCTAAAAGAGAGAATCAGCACCCGGATCAATATTCTCCCGGCCAGCGGCGGCAAAAGCACAATCACCGGCCCGGGTTGTAGGAAATTAAGTGGATAATTTTAACTTTTACAATTTAAGAGAGAATACCGCTCTCTTAAATCAAAGTTTTTCTGGCAGATAGATCGTACGACAAAAAAGGGCACCATGACTGACATTTTATGTCACTTTTATAGGTGTTTTTGATGGGAAACAGTTTATCGTTACCCGGCAACACTCGACAAGAAGTTTTTGGGCCGGACGTCCGAATGTTCAACGCAGATCATATCGCGGCCTGATTCTTTAGCTTTATAGAGAAGCCTATCGGCTTCCAGCGTTATCTCGTCAAAAGATTTTTTCCAGGCAAAGGTGGCAATGCCGCCACTTAAGGTAACCTCAGTTTTCAGTTTGACAACCTGGCGAATCCGGTCGCCAATCTCATACGCTTCCTGAGCTGATGCCAGAGGCAGAATCAACAGGAACTCTTCACCGCCATACCTGACCGCAATATCTTCTTCCCTGATTGTACTCTGGATCAACCTCGCAATATTTTGCAGCAGTTCATCACCGGCGGTATGACCCCTGGTATCATTATAATTCTTGAAGAAATCAATATCCATCATAATAACTGAGAATATCTCATTGTGCCTGATACTTCTAGGAATCAATTTTTTGACAACATCATATAGCTGCCGCCGATTCCAGAGACCGGTGAGAATATCCTTTTTGGAGAATTCATCATTTTGAATCTTCAAGCTGATAAATTCAATAAGATTCCGGCTTTGCTGTATGACCGCACGGGTTAGGATCAGCAAAAAGACAACACCGGTAATCCCCACTAATATTAAAACTCTATCCCCGCTCACGAATAATCTCAGTAGAGGGGGAACAAGGGTAATGCAGAGATAGATTAAAACCATATTTCTTGAGGAAGAGTACATGGAGACAACCACAGAACTGATCCCGACCTGGACAAGAACAACAAAAAGCAAGGAGATAACGATATTGCCGGTATAGGGCAGGAAAGCCGTACTGCTCCAGAGTACGCCGGAGGCACAAAAGCCGCCGATAAAGTAGTACTCCCAGCGTTTTACATCATTGAGTAAAATAAGATTATTGGCTACCCGAGAGTTAAAGGCCCGTAAAATAAAAACCCGGGGCAGGTTGACGACAATAATCAGAATTGTCCAGATCGCTATAATTTTATGATCAAGCCGGTTAACCATGAATAGAGGAAACAGAGCTACGATCAAAAAAATACTGACCAGGCCGCTGCGGCCGGCTTTATATAAAAGCTTTATCCGTTCGAAATCAATTTCATTACGGTACTGAAAGAAATGGCTATCCAACTCTTTCTTAGCATCAAATGATTTATACTTCTGCATAATTTCCTAGGGCCGTTCTACTGAGGGTCAACAATAAAGCCAGTTAAATTTACAGAGAAACAAATTGCTAAACTTTCCCTCTCCGACAAACCATCTGAATCATATACCGGCCTCTGTATTTATCAGTAAAAAAATCTCTAACTCTGTGATTTACAATGGCGATGGAGTGTGCCTTCTACTTAATGTATGCAAAAGGAATGCCTGAATGAAATTTTATGTCGACAACCTTTTTATTGCTGATGGCATGGAGAGGGCGCTTAGAAGAAAAGCCGCCGAGAAAAGATCAATAATCGCCCGACCATTCACAACCGGTCGAATGAAAACAAAAAAACACCCGGCCGCATGAAAACTGCAACCGGGTGTTTTTGATTTTAATGGCGTCCCCAAGGGGATTTGAACCCCTGTCGCCGCCGTGAAAGGGCGGTGTCCTGGGCCAGGCTAGACGATGGGGACGCAGATAGTTCCGTTTTCACAGATAAGATGACCTACTCATTGTAAAATCGGAAGCGCTTTCTACCTTAAAATTCATTCCTTGTCAACAGTAAAAGTGAAGACCACCGGATAAAATTGGGCCCTCCATCCTCTTGTAATGATTCCCGTTTTATTTTGAGGTTGACAGTTCAACCCGGAAGATATAGGTTATATTCAAAGTCATTGTTCTTGAAATATGCTCATTAAGCAAACCGCCGGGCCGATAAACCGCCTGTTTGAACTTAATCTGAGCCATCAAAAACGGCTCGTTCAGAGGCTCTTCTTTCTGTTACACTCCTATCTTTGATGCCATCATCTTTAATAACCTGATATCACAAGAAAGCTTAACAATATGTCCTTATCTAATTTCAACGTCGGAGCTTTGTTACTTTATAAAAGTCAACCAGCTGAACTCATTCGCCTCGGTGATAAGATTGAGATCAAGCTCATCGTACAATCGCAAACAAAAAAGGTCCGGCCCAAAGATGTTTCCATCCTCCACCCCGGCCCGGTTACCCGGTTAAACATTATTACCCCACCGGCGGAAGACCTCGAAGAAGCCCGCTCCCTCTTACAAGATGAAACGACAACCCTTACTGAAATTGCAGAACTAATTTTCAACGAAGCCACAGTTTCCGCAGTCTGGAGTGCCTGGCAGATAGTGACTGAAGGGCTCCATTTTCACGGCTCTCCAGGCTTGGTTAAAGCCCGCTCGGACGAAGAATTTGCTCATGAGAATACCCGCCGCGCCGCCAAAAAGGCCCGAAACGAAAGTTGGCACTCTTTTCTCACAAGGGTGGAAAAGAAGGAGCTGATTGAAACCGACCGGAACTTCATGGAAGAGGTTGAAAATCTGGCTTTAGAACGCGGCAGTGAAAGCCGGCTGCTGCGTCACTTGAATAAACAGCAGAATAAAGAAAATGCTCATTCCCTGCTCATAGACCTAGGCTTCTGGGACAAATCGTACAATCCCTATCCCCGGCGTTTTGAATTAATTGATGGTAAACCCGAAGAGGAGCCACAACCAGACCCGGCAGATTGCCGGATAGCATCTCTAGCCGATGAAAAACGGCTTGATCTTACAAATCTTAAAGCTTTCGCAATCGATGATGATGCAACCAATGACCCGGATGACGCGATCAGCTTTGACGGCAAAAGACTCTGGGTTCATGTTGCCGATGTTGCCAGTTTAATCGATATTGACAGCCCGCCGGATATGTACGCGAGAGCCCGGGCCGCGACTCTCTATCTTCCGGAGCAGACCTGGACCATGCTGCCCGAATCTTTTACTGGTGAACTCGGCATCGGGCTGCATGAAACCTCAAAAGCGCTCTCATTCGCTATGATTGTTGCTGAAAACGGCACTATTTCCAATCTCGAAATTATACCTACTCTCATCAAGGTAACCCGTTTAAGCTACCTTGAAGCAGAGAACATGATCAGCAAAGATGAGGATCTCAAAAAAATTACTGCCATCACCAAAGCTCACCGGCAAAAAAGAGTGCGGGCTGATGCGGTAGAAATTGAGATGCCGGAAGCTGACATCAAGGTTACAGACGGACTTGTAAATATTACTCCAAATGCCAGGCTGGCAAGCCGTGAGCTGGTCAGTGAAGCCATGCTTATAGCCGGTGCCGCCTGCGCTGGCTATGCACAGGAACATAACCTGCCGATGCCCTATGCCGGCCAGGTCGCACCCAACAGTGAAATGCCATACACTGAAGATCTGGCACCCCTGGCGGCGATGTTTACGAAACGCAGAATGATGCGCCCCGGCCGCATAAGCTGCACGCCACAGTCTCATTTCGGCTTAGGACTAAGTGCCTATATCCGGGTAACCAGCCCTTTACGCCGCTATCTTGATCTGGTTGCCCACCAGCAGCTGCGCCGGCATCTTAACGGTGCGACCCCGTTTTCCGAAAATGAAATAACCCAACGGATCGGAGCTGTCAACACCACCAGCACCCGGATCCGCCAGGCAGAACGTATCTCCAACCGCCACTGGACTCTGGTCTACCTGCAGCAACACCCCGACTGGCAAGGTGAAGCTGTGGTTATTGCCGAATGGGGGCGGAAATCTCTGCTGATAATCCCGGAGCTGGCTTTGGAATTTGAACAGAATATCCCCGGCAACCCTCTGCCCGGGTCTCACCTGATTCTCTCTTCACCGCGAGTCAATCTGCCCTATCTTGAGGTATTTTTTCAAGCAAAAAACAAACACCGGTAAAAGGGAAAAAGTAATAGGCCTCTCTCTTTTGAGGTTGACATGCTTCACTCCGATTGACTATAATTGCCGGCATTTTACTATTTTCATAAGAGAAACAAATCAATCGAACCTGACGTAATCGCACCCCTTAACGATCTTTGCACACAACCCTCGCGATGGCGTCAGTCAACCAATTCAGAGTCAAATGAGTATTTTAGATATCAGCGTTTATCCAGCACCGGTCTTAAACAAGGTAGCTGAAAAGATTACCCGAATCGATGATGAGATCCGGCAGCTAGCTGAAAATATGCTGGAAACAATGTATCAAGCTCCCGGTGTCGGTCTGGCCGCACCCCAGGTCGGACGCTCGATTGCACTTATTGTCGTTGACCCGGCAACCGGTGATGATGCCCCGCCCGACCCGATGATTCTGGTTAATCCGGAAATAATCTCCGCATCCGGGGAAACGGCCATGGCTGAGGGCTGCTTGAGTGTTCCGGACTATTCCGCCGAGGTTTCCCGTTATAAAAAAATTGTCGTCAATGCTCTGACTCTGGATGCGGAGGAGATCGAGATGACGCTCGAAGATTTTCCCGCAATTGTTATCCAACACGAAATCGACCATCTCAACGGCATTCTGTTTATTGATCGCATCAGCCGCATGAAACGCAATATGTTCGAGCGTAAATTAAAAAAAGGAACCCTCAAATGAGAATCCTTTTTTTAGCCTCAGGCGAATTTGCGATCCCGACCCTTAAGCTTCTCGCCGGGCAGCGGCCCGAAGTTGAGCTTAAACTTATATCACAACCGGATCGCAATAAGGGCCGGGGCCGCAAGATTGCGCCAACCCCAGCTAAAGCTACAGCCCTTGAACTCGGCATCGAAACCGCAACGCCAAAATCGGTAAATTCAGAAGAAGGCCGACGGATAATCAGCGACTTTGCTCCTGACTACCTGGTCCTGGTCGATTACGGCATGAAATTGAATCCTGAAACTATTGCCCTGCCGAAAGAGGCCGCAATCAACCTTCACCCTTCACTGCTACCGGCCTACCGGGGACCGGCACCGATGCCCTGGGCTCTAATCAACGGTGAACCGATAACCGGGGTCACAACCCAGCTTATCGGCGAAAAGATAGACTGCGGCCAGATTCTGCTCCAGGAGCCGACCTTCATCTTCGACCATGAGACCCTGCCCCATCTTTCCCAACGTCTGGCTCAGTTGGGAGCCCCGCTGGTCTGGCGCACGATTTCCGAACTTAAAGATAACCGCCTGGAGCCCACCCCGCAGGATGAACGCCAGGCTTCAATTGCACCCAAGCTGAAAAAAGAAAACGGCCTGATCGACTGGCAGATTCCGGCTGCAGCCCTTTTCAACCGGATCAGAGGTTTAAATCCCTGGCCTGGAACCTACACTTTTCTTAAAGGAAAAAGAGTAAAGATAATTACGGCAAGCCCTTCCGAAGAGACTTATCTGCTTCCGCCCGGTGCCTTGCGGGTCGAAAATGACAAACTTATTGTCGGCTGCGGCCAGGCCGGAAGCCTGAGTATTGATGAGCTCCAGATTGCCGGGAAACCACCTCGAACCGCGGCTGATTTTTTACGTGGACACAAAATTAACCCTGACGACTGTTTCAACAGTAAATAATAGATGTGCAATCCTGAAACTGACAAAACTCCCACAACCTCAAAAAAAAGGATCTTCATCGGCCTTTTAGGGCTGACTTTCGCCCTGATTATGCTTCTGATCCTGATTGGCGGCTGGATTGCGACTATCGGTCTCGACCATATGCACCCAACCGTTGCGCTCGCGGCCAAGATTATAGCCGGCTTCACTTTCGTCATTTTAAGCAGTATAATTTCAGCCCTGATTCTCTCTATTTTACTGGAAAAAGAGCTGCCCTTCACCCATAAAATCCGCGGTCTGGGCATCAAACTTTTTCTCCCCCTGATGGAAATCCTCGGGCCCCGTTTAGGCGTCAGCAAAGAGCAGGTCCGCAACTCTTTCATTGAAACCAACAACCGTCTTCTCCTCTCCGGCAACCGTCACAAAATCGCTCCGGAGCGAATGCTGCTGCTCCTGCCTCACTGTCTCCAGAGAGCCGACTGCCAACGCCGGATCACCACCAGCATCGACAACTGCGAGCAGTGTGGCCGGTGTAATATCGACACCCTGATCAAACTTGCCCGGAGTTACAAAATTCACATCGCCGTCGCCACCGGCGGTACTCTCGCCCGCAAGATTGTCCGCGACCATAAACCAAAAATGATTATCGCCGTTGCCTGTGAACGAGACCTGACCAGCGGCATCCACGACACCTTTCCCCTCCCGGTCTACGGCATCTTAAATCAACGCCCTGAAGGACCCTGCTGGAATACCCTGGTAGAAACTATCGAGGTTGAAAACGCTCTCAAAACCTTTTTGAAAATATAGCGGCCCGATCAACTCTTTTCACCTTCTGCCATCGACCTTTATGACTTCACTCCCATTTACCGCTGAGACAGAAACCATTCTCAGTGCTATTGAACACTCAAAAACAATTCATTTAAGCGGTCTTAAAGGTTCTGCTCCGGCACTCCTGCTCTCCCGCCTGGCCCTTCTCAATCAGGGTGCTTTCATCATTATAAGTGACGATTTTCAAAAGAGCCGGGATCTCTGCCGCGATGTTGCGGCCTATTTTGAAATACTCCACCCCAAAAAACCGGCCCCCGAACTTCTGACACTGCCGCCGCTGCCCCGCTTAGCCTACCGACAGACTCTCCGCAGCGGCCGGATTGAGAGAGAGAGAATCAGCGTCCTGACCCGAATCAGAAACCTGAAAAATTTTCTCTGCTTTACCACGATTGCGGCCTACAGTGATCGACTTCCCGATCCGAAGCGTTTCTTCAGCCGCTGTTTTCGCCTCGAATGGGGCTTGAGTATTGACCGGGAAAAGCTTTTTGCCAAACTGGATAAATCCGGCTATATCCGGGTTCCGGTAGTTGACGAACCCGGAGATTACAGTGTCCGCGGTGGGGTTATCGATATCTTCTCACCACTCCATGAAGAACCGATGCGGCTCGATTTCTTTGGTGATGAAATTGAATCGATTCGCGCTTTTGCCCCGCTGACCCAGCTCAGCCGTAAAGAAGAACTGGAATTTATCGATATCGGGCCAGCCCGCGAGGTTCTGCCTCCGACCGACCTTGACCAAGCCAGACAACGGCTGCGCCGGCGCTTTGTCGAACTTAACGACTCGGAAATCGCCTTAGGTCAGGCTTTGACCGAACTTGAACAGAGTCCGAACCGCCCCGGCTTTGAGAGCCTGCTACCGGCTTTCTCGGATCACTGGCACTCACTGGCTGATTTCTTCCCGCAAAAAAGTCCGGCAATTTTTATCGACCCTTACGCCCTGCGGGAACAGATTGAAGACCTGCAGCAGCAGCTTACGGAAGGCTATGAGCGCGCAATCACTGAAAAAAGGCTGAGCTTTGCCCCGGATGCCTACCTCCTGCCGCCCGATAGAGCCTTAAGCTCTCCCGCAGGCTGCGGCACTATCTTTATCGAACAATCGGAATACCTGCTGGAACCAACCGGCCTTATCCCGGCTGCCAACAGCCCGGAAAAGTTGCTCTTTAAAACCCGGGACAATCTTTTCATCCGAGACAGCATTAAACAGACGGCCCTCAGGAATGAACATGAAGGCCCTCTGAGTGCGGCGGCGGCTCTCTTAAAAGAGCATCTCAAACTTAACTATCATATCTTTTTAGCCGGACGCAACCAGACCACCTGTGAACGCCTTGAAAACCTGCTCTCAGACTACGCTCTTCCTGTCAGCCGAAGTCAGGATACGCCATACAACAAGGTTAATTCGATTACACTCCTGGCTACCCGCTTAAGTCATGGAACCCTTCTGCCGGCAGAGAAAATACTCTTTCTCAGCGACAGCGATCTCTTCGGCACGAAACAGAAAACCCGGTCAACAGCACGAGCGGAACGAAAGAGCCAGGAGAGTTTTTTTGATGATTTCTCCGCCATTAAACCGGATGATCTGATTACCCATATTGAACACGGTATCGGCCGTTACAAAGGCTTAAAAACTTTCACTATTGAAAGTATAGTCAACGAATATCTGATCCTCGAATATCAATCAAATGACCTGCTTTATGTTCCGGTCGACTCTTTCCATCAGCTCCATAAATATCACGGCAGCGGCGACCGGGAGACCAGTCTGAGCCGACTCGGCGGCCCCCAGTGGGCGGCGGCAAAATCAAAAACCAGAAAAGCGATTGATGATCTTCTGATTGAGCTTTTAGACCTCTACGCTGAGCGGGAGGTCATAAAGGGCAGTGCCTGCATCGAACCTGATCATCTGTTCCGTGAATTTGAAGCCTCTTTCGCCTATGATGAAACACCGGATCAACAACGCGCTATAGATGAGGTTATCAGAGACCTGAATGCTCCAAAACCGATGGACAGACTGGTCAGTGGTGATGTTGGCTTCGGGAAAACCGAAGTCGCGATGCGAGCGGTTTTTCTGGCCGTTCTCTCGGGCCGGCAGGCGGCGGTAATGGTGCCGACCACGATTCTGGCGCAGCAGCATTTTCTCACCTTTACGGAACGCTTCACCAACTACCCGATCAAGATTGCCGTCTTGAGCCGTTTCCGCACACCGGCCCAGCAGAAAGAGACGGCTGCGGGTCTGCGCAACGGCACTATAGATATTGTGATCGGCACCCATCGCCTTCTGCAGAAGGATATCTCATTTAAAAACCTGGGGCTGCTGGTTCTCGATGAAGAACATAAATTCGGCGTCCGACACAAGGAAAAACTGAAAAATTTCCGCCGCCAACTTGACGTTCTCTCCATGAGTGCGACCCCGATTCCGCGCACGCTGCAGTTTTCACTCTCGGGAATGCGCTCCTTAAGCGCAATCACTACCGCCCCTAGGGACCGCCTGGCAATTCGGACTTTCGTTGCCTCCTATGATGATCTGGTGATCAAAGAAGCGGTCGAAAAAGAGATAAATCGCGGCGGCCAGGTATTTTTTGTCCACAACAGTGTCGCCACCATTGAAGCCCGGGCGGCCCGCCTGCAAGCCCTGCTGCCGGAAGTCAGGATCTGTATCGGTCACGGCCAGATGCGGGAGAGTAATTTAGAGAAAGTAATGCTGGGTTTCGATGAACACAAATATGACCTGCTGCTCTGCACAACCATAATCGAATCCGGCCTGGATATCCCCAATGCCAACACCATGATTGTCGAAAACGCACAGAATTTCGGCCTCGCCCAACTCTACCAGATGCGGGGCCGCATTGGGCGTTCACAACGCAAAGCTTATGCCTATCTCCTGGTTCCCGAACTTGACTGTCTCTCACACGATGCCCGGAAACGGCTCAACGCCCTGGCCGAAGCCAATACCTTAGGAGCCGGTTTCCGAATTGCCATGCAGGATTTAGAGATCCGCGGCGCTGGAAATATTCTCGGTAAGAAACAGTCGGGCCAGATCTCAGCTGTCGGTTACGAACTCTATCAGGAGATGCTCAATGACGCAATTAATGAAGCTAAAGGCGGCGGCCGCAAGAGTAAAACGGTAGAACCGGAGCTAAAAGTCAAACTTTCGGCTCACATCCCCCCCGCCTACCTCCCGGATCTTACCTTGAGGCTCCAGTTTTATAAAAAAATCGCGGCGGCGGAAAATGATCTGGAACTGGCCCGGCTTGAAGATGAATTAAGTGATCGCTGCGGGGTCCCGCCGGAAGAGGTCTTAAACCTCCTGCGCTTGAAAAACCTTAAGCTTCTGCTCAGACGCTACCATGTCCTGGCACTGGATCTGGGCCGCAAAAAAGTAAGCCTGCATCTGGACCCGGAACACCCTCCGGTAATGACAACGATAATGACTCTTCTGCAGCAGGAACCGAAGCGTTATCAACTGACTCAGGAGCACTGGTTCAATATCGCGGCGGCAATCGAGGCTGACGAGCTCTATAGCTGGTGCGAAAAGCTGTTGCAAAAAATCTATTGACCTGATAGGTGGAGCGCCACTTAAAAGTATAAACTAAAAAAATCATCTCCATAACCTCTCAAACCCAAGGAATCTATCAATGAAAAACTTTTTCAAAAGAATCTTATTAGCAACTGCTCTCATTACTTTAATCAGCACCTGGGCGGTTCTGCCTTTAGCTGCCGCCGATGATCCGGTGGTTGCCGAAATCGGCTCCGAGAAGCTCACTTTAAGTCAATTTCAAACCGAAATGAAAGGACTGCCGCCGAACCTGAAACAGATGGCCACCGACAAAAAAATGCAGAAAGAATTTCTCGAGCAGCTTGCAACCTCGCATCTCATCTACCAGGAAGGTATCAAACAGGGGGTTGACAAAGAGCCGCTGGTAAAATTCCAGATCGAGGATGCAACCCGTAAAATAGTGCTCGCCACCCTGCTTCAGCGGGAGATTGAAAGCCGGGTTAAATCCCCGACCGAAAAAGATATCGAGCAATATTACCAGACTCATGCCGACGAATTCAAGCAGGAGAAACAGGTCCGAGCCCGGCACATCCTAGTTGAAAATGAAGCTACAGCCAAAAAGATCGAGGCTAGATTAAAGGGCGGAGCTGATTTCGTGGCCTTGGCCAAAGAGAGTTCAAGCTGCCCGAGTTCGGCCAAAGGCGGAGACTTAGGTTTCTTCACCCGCGAGCGGATGGTAAAAGAGTTCGCGGATGTCGCTTTCAAGCTCAAAAAAGGTGAAACCAGCGACCCCGTAAAAACCAAGTTCGGCTACCATATCATTCAGGTCACTGAAATCAAGGAAGCCGGCGTCACCCCCTTAGCTGAGGTTAAGACCGCAATTGAAAACAAACTGATTCAAGCCCAGAAAAGTCAGGTCTTTCAGGATTATATCGCTGGTCTGAAGAAAAAATCAACATTTGTACTGCACCCGGAACTCATCGGAGAATAATGACTCTACCGGTTAAACTTTCGTACCGGAAACTCCTCTGGCCCGAAGCCGGAGTTTCCGGTATAAATTTAAACCAAGAGCCGGCCGGCGGCGAGACTTTTCTTTGGAAATCGATCACAAGTTACTTTTTATGCAGTATAATTTTCCTGACGTTGATCAGTTCTCTTCTATTTTGCGGCTGTACTTCTCCGCTAGATGTTGTGGCAATAATCGACGATGAGCCGATCACCCGTGATCAGCTTAAGACCCGGCTTAACACTTACGATGAAAAGGCGGTTTTTGCCGCCGCAACTGACTCTGAAACTCAGACGCAATTTACAAACGCCGAAGCAGCCCTGACACAGTTGATCAACGAACGACTCCTGCTCATAGAAGCTCGCAAACTTAAACTTCTAGCTGACAGCGATAGAGATGATCCGGGAAAATGCAAACAGGCTATCCGCAAAGTCCTGATCCGACTCGGGGAGAAAGTCTCTTTCCCCTCTTATCAAGAGGCCTTTACTTACTACAATCAGCACCGCAACAAATTCTCAAGTAAAACGCGCTATCAACTGGAGCACCTGCTTCTTAAATCAGAGAATCTAGCCTGGGAGTTAAAGGAACAACTTGAAAATGGCGAGTTAAGCATCGCTGATGCAACTCGCCGGCAGACTCCCGACATCCAGTCTGCCAAGATTGATAATCAACATCTGATAACGGTAGATGAAATGCCGGTGGGGGTGGCTGCAATCCTGCCTGACTTAAAAATTAACCAGATCAGCCCACCGATAGCAACCCCTTACGGTTATCACCTTATTATAATCAAAAAAATAGTACCGGCTGGCAATATTCCTTTCCCCGAAGTTGAAAATAAAATTAAAGATTCACTCTTTAGCGAACGACTTAAAAAAAATTATCAAAACTGGCTGGAACTAAGCCGTAAGCAACACACCATCAAAATCTACCACAAGCATCTATCCGGTTTATAGAAAGAGAAGGAATATATGAAAAAAAATTTAATCCTTTTAGCCCTGATTCTCTGCCTGAATCTCATCCCCCGGCCCGCAATTGCCATAATCACCAACCGGGTGGTCGCCATTGTCGGTAATAAGATCATCACCGAAATGGATCTGCGCTATGCTATCAAGGTCGAGCATAACCTGGACGATTTTAGACATCTTCCCCAAAACGAACAAGATGCTATCACAAGTAAAAAACTTGATGGCCTGATCGATGACCAGCTTATTGCCTTAAAAGCTGCTTCCCTGGGTATCAATGTCAGCGATGAAAATGTGGATGCAACGATTGAAAGGGTTTTAACCCAGAACAATATGACGCAAGAAACACTGGGACAGGCTCTGGCCGCGCAGGGACTTACGTTCACATCCTACCGGAATAAAATCGCCACCGATCTGCTTAAGGCGAGGTTTGTCAGCAAAGTGGTCAAGGCCAACATCATAATCACCAACCAGGAAATTCTTGATTATGCCAAGGAGAATGGTCTCTTCGACCAGGAAGTAAGTGTTACTTTAGCCCAGATTTTCATTCCTAATGACTCCCCGAATGCGGCCGACGGCAAGAAAAATGAACTCTGGAAAAAGGTTCGCGAAAGATTAAAAAATGAAGAGAATTTTTATGCCCTCGCGAGTGAATTTTCCGAGGGTCCGGCGGCTCAGAAAGGGGGCCGCCTGGGAACTTTCAAGAAAGGCAACCTGCTCCAGGAAATTGAAGATGTGGCTTATGATATTTCTCTGGGTGAAACCAGTGATGTCATAAAATCATCTCTCGGCTACCACATGATTACAGTCAGTAACCGAACCGGCCCCGAAGAGGAAAACTCATTAACTCCAGACGCTGAAGCAGAAATAAAAACAACCCTTTACAATAACAAACTGGAACATTCAATTAAAAATTTAGGCCAGGATCTACGCCAGGAATACAACGTCAGAATTATACAGTAACGAACTACTGGCAATTAATCCGTCTGTTATTTTACCTTCTCAATCAAGTTAAATGCAATAAAGCCAGTCAGTAAAAGCAACAGAGTCTGACACCAACCCCATTGTTTTCTTATGGGTTCATAGCCACCATACAAAAAACCTAAAAGACCCCTGCTGCGAGGTTCGCAGCAGGGGTCTTTTAATGAAAGCAAATCAAAAACAGTTGTCGTAAATCGAAACAACAAAACTTAAGCTCTGTTTATTTCTGGTTAATTGTTTGACCAATTATTAATGGGAAAAAAATGTTTGGAAACCGAACCCGCCGATATCATACATTAAAAATTGAGTAACAGTAAATCCACCTTTGGTTGAGAATATCACAAGTTGTGTCGGAGAGCGAAAAGGCTCTTCACCCAGAAAAAATTCGTCATTTACCACTCTAGTTATATCAGTCTTCCCTGTAAAATCAACCCGTATTGCACGGTAAGTCTCACCATTATGAAGATACCCCACTAACAATTCTTCACCTTTAACACAATTGAAATTAAGGCCGGTAATCCAATGTGGAGCTACTATATTATAGGGTATTGTCAAATAACTATGATACTCGGTTTCCCCTCTTGTAGAAACAATGGCACCTTCTTCTGCTTCTTCACTGGCATTTTGCAGGGCAGCCATGCAATCCTGGAATTCTGCTATAATATCAGCTTCACTGTTCCCCTCCTGAGCCGCGCACGTCATAGTTAAGCCCGGCAAGATTAAAACGGTCAACAACAACAACAACCCCAGCAATAAACTTCTCTTCAACATAGTGTTCTCCTTTTAACTCTGCTTAAATTAACATTAATCAATGCTAGCTGTACCATAGATATACCTATATTACAAGTGGTTACATTGATTAAAATTTCGGCTCGGTCTTTCTTAATAATATAGTATAAGAGCCTGATCTGTTACTCTTTTGCTTCTTTTGTTACCAAGATATCACCGAGCATCAGATACTCGAGGTCACAGCCGTAGAACATGTTCAAGGCGTCAGTTGGCGAGCAGATCATGGGCTCGCCCCGGCGGTTTAACGACGTGTTTAAAACTACCGGCACCCCGCGCAGTTTTTCCAGCTCCTGCAGCAGGGCGTAATAACGGGGATTGGTTTCACGATCAACGATCTGCGCCCGGGCCGTACCGTCTTCATGCACAACTTCCGGGATTTTCTTCTTCCACGCTTCAGCTACAGTAAACGCAAAAGTCATATAGGGTGCCGGATGATCGGTCTGGAGAATCTCCGCCGCTACCGTATCCAGTATGCTTGGACAAAACGGCCGCCAGCGCTCCCGATATTTTATCTGTGCGTTGATCCGATCCGCGACCCCGCGATGACTAGGGTCACCTAAGATGCTGCGACAGCCTAAAGCCCGGGGACCAAACTCCATGCGTCCCTGAAACCAGGCTAAAGGATTCCCATCCGCTAAAATCCGGGCCCCGGTTTTCGGGACATCCGCGATCTCTTCCCAATGCGGTTTTTCCGGATGTTGCCGGATCGCTTCAAGACACTGTTCCCGGTTATAGGCCGGGCCTAAGTAAACGTGCTTAAGTTTTTTAATTTTTTCGCCCCGGGCATTCGCGACATAGGAGGCCGCACCAATCGCGGTACCCGCATCACTGGCCGCAGGCTGAACAAAAAGCTCATTAACGTAAGGCAATTCCATAAGCCGCTGATTGAGCTTCACATTCAACGCCACTCCACCAGCAAAACAGAGTCTTCCGGTCTCCCGCAGGATATCACCCAGGTAAGTTTCAACCAATTTTAGTGAAGTTTCTTCGAGCAATTTCTGGATCGATGCGGCATAATCGATATAGGGGTCATCGATTTCATCACCCTCCCGCTTGGGACCGAGCCAGTCAATCAGCTTCGGGCTGAAATAGTAACCTCGGTTCTGATCTTTAAAGCGGCGCAAACCGACGACGTTAACCAAATCAGTGTTAACCTTAAGATTCCGGCCATCAGACTCCAGGAGCCGAGAAAAATCATACTTTTCCGGATTACCGTAAGGAGCCATCCCCATCACCTTGAATTCACCGTCAAGCATTTCGAAACCGAGAAACTGAGTCATCGCCCCGTAAACCCCGCCGAGTGAGTCGGGGTCATAAAATTCCTTAATCTTGTGAATCACCCCATTCTCACCGTAGCCGAAAAAGGTGGTCGCATATTCACCTTTACCATCGATCCCCAAGATGGCGCATTTCCCCTCATAACCGCTTAAATGGTAGGCACTGGAAGCATGCGCCAGATGGTGTTCAACCGGAATAAAGGGTGATTTATCGGCATCAATCCCGAGATCGGCCATAAGCTGCAGAATTCCGCGCCGGTTGCGCCGGAAATGGCGGTTGCCGTTGAAAAGAGCATCCAGAGCCCGATCCGGAGCATACCAGTAACGTTTGGCAAAATGCAGACGCCCGGGATGAGTGAAACCCATTTCGGCGAAAGGAAAAGCGACATAGTCGATCTGTTCCGGTTTAACTTCGGCAAAATCAAGACAGAAACGGGCGGCATGATAGGGCCAGCGGTTCTTCGCATGCTTATCCCGTAAAAACCGCTCCTCCTCTGCCGCCGCCACCAGCTCGCCATCGATAAAGATGGCGGCCGAAGGATCATGGGTCAGAGACCCGGAAAGACCTAAAACTATCATGATTTTTCAATTCCTTAACTGGTCACAGAAAGATGCAAAAGATATCATTAATATCCGACCCGCTGGAGCCGGAAAATGGAAAACACTCAAGGTCATAATAACAATTTCTCGATAATCCGTTGAAACGAAAGCTCAAGCTCAGGCACATCATGCCAATTTGCAAGCAGCCGGCGGTAATCCCGCGAAACCGCAACCTTAAAACCTGATTCCGGCCGAGCCCAACTACGCATGGCATCCAGATCGAGCAGATAGAGTTTGGAATCGCTGCCGCAGAGAAAATTGGTCGCCTTGAAATCACCATGACTCAACCCCAAATTCCGAAGCTGGGTCAGCAGTACAGCAAATTGCCGAAGCCATTTTTCAAGCTCTGCGGCCGAGATATCCGGCCGCCGGATATGATCATAAGCTGAACTTCCGGCAACATACTCACTGATAAAATAGGCTGTCGAACGCAGACCGAAAGATCGCTTTTCGAGCATCGCCACCGGTTTCGGGGTCGCAATCCGCCACCAGTTCAACCGCTGCCCCATTTTCCAGGAGACAAAAGCCCGACTCGGCCTGAAGCAGCGTCTGAACGCGTGCGTAAAATTTTTGATATTATAACGTTTTACCACCAGATCCCGACCATCAATATTGATCCTGACCACGGTGGCACTGTTGCCGGCTTTGAGAATTTCACCATCAGCCAGCAATTCATCCGGGTGGTGCAACAATCGCTCTAAATCTCCGCCCTGATAAGTACGATCGAGCAAGGTATAAAAACCAGCTTCCCGGCGGGCCACAAAAGCGGTGCAGTTACGCAATGATTTGGTGACAAACTTATCCACTTTTTTACGCCGGTGGCCACCGATCTGAACTCTCAGGCGTTCAAGCTCTCGAGGCTCTATCGACCAATCCCGGCAACCACAGTAACTCTGCCACAAACGCTCGAGATGTTCGTCAATTCCGGGATAGGGTTCCGCCAGAAAAAGAGCCAGGTTGGCCAGGCTTGATTTACGTCCGAGAGCCCGACCGGCATTTTTACTCTCGACCGCATCACCATCAATGGTGAAAAGATCATCATTACTGAAGAGAAAATTACTCCAGTGAATATCACTTTGCAAAAGACCGGCCACGTGATGTCCGGCAATTACAGCACATACCCTTTCCAGTAATTTAAACCGTAATTGCTTTTCATCCTGACTGAACCAGAGGTCAACTAAAGTTGCAGCCGGCTTAATCTCAGCAAATATGATCAGCGGCAAACGCCCGGCTGAAACGGTTCCGTGGAAAAGCAGATTCGGTGTCTTGATCCCGGCAGCCGTAAGCACCCTGACCCCGGCCAATTCACGCTTAAAATGCCGCCCGCCATTGCGGCGGTCAAGATAGAATTTGACGACGACCTCGCGCTCCTTCCAGAGGGCCGCACAGACCATTCTTTTTCCGGGAATAAGCCGCAAAAGTTTACGACAGACAAGTTTTTCGACAGCCTCTTCCCGGACTTCGGAAAGGGGAAGTGTAAAGGGCAGTTTAAGATCAAACTGCGCCCGTCGCAATGCCTCTGGATTTGCTAACCAACCGGAATCAACCATAGCTTGCCATTCTACTATCATGGCATACAGTTTGGCAACCAAAAACAGTATTTAATGAAATTGCGGCAACATAAACCGCTCGGCCAACCGGATTTCAACATCGTTTAAAACAAAAAGGCCGGGATCGACAACAGGACACCACTAGTGGTGAATCTGCCCGAACCCGGCTCTATTTATTGAGCTAATATCAACAGCACGGCTGGAAAAAGCACCGCCGTTACCGTCTTGAACCTACCAGACCAATGATGCGTGAATCCAGCCCTGATCTCCATCTTCGTGCTCAATTTTAAGCCAGCGGCCCTTGCGCTTGATGACCTTCAAAGGCACCTCTCGGTCAACCTTAAATAAGATATGATTGTCACTGCCGGGGCCGGAGCGAATATTGCAGTCATTTTTCAAGGTGATAACGGTTCCGGTTTTAACCAGTAGATCTTTATAAAGCCAGCCGGTATCACCTTCGAAATCCTTACATTCGTACCAGTCACCCTTTTTTTTCAAAATCTGGAAAGGATGATATTTAGTAACTTGCCAACTAACTGCACTGGTTTTACTTGGGCCGGAACGCACATTGGCCGTACTGACTTTCACCGACATCCGTTGTGCCGCCTGCACCCCGGAGACCGGCAGCAGTGCAAAACATAATCCCAGCAACAAAAATACGGTTATTGATCTTAAAAAAATCTGCTCTTTCATTCCAGATGCTGCGGCTTCAACCATCTTTAAACTCTACCCTCTCAATTTTAAGACTCGATATTTTATTACCCTGATAATGCCTGGATACTAACCAAGAGAGAGTTTAGAGTCAAGCCTTTTCGCCATCGGTTTTTAAAGTTTTACAACTTAATTCAAATTACGTTTTCAGCAACAATTATCTTGACATCACCCAGGCAGATATGACACTCACGTCGCAAAGAAAATTGCGAGACCGCAACTTATGTCCGGAGAATGTTCGGCCCAATAACTGAATTTATATCTATTTGTTCCGGGCCGCAACCGCAATCAACCTGGAGACCCAAAATGACCTACGAAACTGTAATTTATGAGTGCCTGGACGGCGTTGGTATTCTTCGTCTAAATCGGCCCGACCGCATGAACGCGGTCATCGAACAACTCTATCTCGATATTCAAGCGGTTCTTAAAAATGCCGCTCAAGACGAAAATGTCCGGAGCCTGATATTAACCGGTTCAGTCCGCAAACGCCCTGAGGGTGACAAACAGGCATTCTGTGCCGGTGCCGACCTCAAAGAACACAAAAAAGGCGAACGCACCCCCTGGCAGAAACGCGAATACATCCTCTTGGCCCATGAGACCACAAGACAACTCTATGTTTTCCCTAAACCGGTTATCGTCGTAGTTAACGGTGCCGCCCGCGGTGCCGGAACCGAACTCGCCTTAAACGGAGATTTCCTGCTGATGGCGGATAAAGCCACCATCGCCTTCCCTGAAACCGGACTCGGCACCTTTGTCGGCGGCGGCGTCACCTCGCACTTAAGCAAACTTATCGGCCGCCAGAGAGCCAAGGAGTTGGTCTTCACCGGCCGGGTTCTGAATGGTAAGGATGCAGTTGATATCGGCCTGGCTCTGCAGTCACACCCGATTGACGAACTTATGCCTGCAGCCTTAAAAATGGCTGCAACCCTGGCCGGTAAAGCTCCAATCTCAATGAAATTCGCCAAGACTATTCTTAATCAGGCCGAAAGTCTTGACCTGCAAACCGCCTTAATGATTGAAGCGGAAGCAATTCTCGCCTGCATGACAACGGATGACTGGCGTGAGGGGATTGTCGCTTTTGCTGAAAAACGTACACCAACATATTACGGGAGATAAACATGCTTAGTGACAAGATTTTAAACGCCAGTTCAATCGCAGTCGTCGGTGCCTCTAAAACTGTTACAAAACGGGGTTATCAGGCGATAAAAATACTTCTCGAAGAAAAATATGAAGGCAACATCTACGGAGTTAACCCCAAACTTGAAAGTGTCCTGGGAGTAAAATGTTACCCTTCGGTTTCAGCTATTGATGAACCGGTTGATCTGGCCCTGATTACCACCCCCGCCAGAACCCTGCCCGATGTTCTCGAAGATTGCGGCAAAAAAGGGGTGGCCGGAGCGGTGATTATTGCCGGAGGATTCGGCGAACTCGGAGCTGAAGGAAAACAACTTGAAAGCGACATGGTCGAAACCGCCCGCCGCCACAATATCCGTTTGATCGGACCCAATACCTCGGGCATGATAAATATGCACAAGAATCTTAACCTGGTCGGCTTACGAGATGCCCCGAAAGGCGGCATTGCCCTGATTTCACAAAGCGGCAACATGGCCTTAACCTTGATAACTGAAGCCAAAATTAAAAGTAAAGTCGGATTCTCATATTATGTCGGGGTCGGCAATGAGGCCGACATCAATTTTCATGAGTACCTTGAATTTTTCGAGAATGATCCCAACACCAAAGCCATTCTCATGTACGTTGAAGGGATGCGCAAAGGCCGTAAATTTCTACAGCAGGCCTACCAGACCGCCCGCAAAAAACCGATTATTCTGTTGAAAAGCGGACGTTCTTCAACCGGAAAACGTTCCGCTGGATCCCACACCGGCGCTTTAGCCGGCATGTCTGAAGTCGCCCGCACCGCATTCAAACGGGCCGGTATCATTGTGGTTGATAAATCGGACGAACTGTTGCCCTGCGCTGAAACTCTGGCCAGTCTACCGGCGATCAAGAATAACAACGTAGCGATACTTGCCGACGGCGGCGGTCATGCCACTATCGGAGCCGATGAACTGACCGATTTAAATGTCAATATGCCGGAGATAAGTGAGAAAACCCAGAATAAACTTCGGGCTATTCTGCCTCATGCCGCGGCCACTGCCAATCCGATTGATGTCGCCGGCGGCGCGGATGACAACCCGCAGATTCTGGCCGAATGCGCCCGAATCCTGCTCCACGACCCGAATATCGGCGGGGTCCTGGTGGTTGGTCTCTTCGGCGGCTACAGCATCCGTTTTTCGGAGAGTCTGGCTTATGCCGAAGAGGACACGGCTCATCAATTAGGCAAACTGGTTAAAGAGACCAACAAGCCGATCATCATGCATTCACTCTACAGTTTCGCCAAGCCACACTCTCTTGATCTTCTGCGCTACTACGGGATCCCGGTCTTTGACTCACTTGAACTGGCCTGTAAATCGATCGGTGTCCTGGCCGAATACGGCGGCTACCTGCGCGGTTACAAATCTAAAGCCAAATTTGTTTTTGATATGGGAGCCAAGGCCAAAACCCGGGGCCGGGAGATCATGCACAACGCTCGCGCCGAAGGCCGCACCGCCCTGCTTGAAAATGAAGCCAAGGAACTTTTAAGCCTGCATGGAGGCATGGTCTGCATGGATTGTCTGGCCCAGTCAGCGGAACAGGCGGTAGCCATGGCGGCCGGATTTGAAGAGAAGGTGGTTATGAAGATTGTTTCACCCGACATTCTTCATAAAAGTGATGCCGGCGGCGTGTTCCTCAATCTTAAAGAGCCGGAAGAGGTTCGGAACGCCTACACGGCAATCATAGAAAATGCCAAAGTTTTTAATCCTGATGCTAATATCAAAGGCATTCTGGTTTCGCCGATGGCCAATGAGGGCCTGGAGATAATTATCGGCACCAAGATTGACGACCAGTTCGGACCGGTAATCATGTTTGGAATCGGCGGCATTATGGTTGAGGTCTTAAAGGACGTGGTCTTCAGAGTTCTGCCGATCACACCCTACTCGGCCCGGAATATGGTCAACGAGATCAAATCGGTAAAACTTCTCAACGGTTTCCGCGGTAAACCGCCGCTTGACCGTAAAGCCATCCAGAAATTGCTGTTGACCATCTCTGAAATCATTGGCTCCTATCCTGAGATCCGGGAGATGGATTTCAACCCGGTACTGGTTTATGAACAGGGACTTAATGTGGTCGATGCCAGAATTATTCTGAAAAACGATTGATGCTGATATTTGTTGTTGGTCTGACGGTAGGCCTGCTCTCAACCGTAATCGGTATGGGCGGCGGGATTCTTATGGTACCGGCTCTGACCGCTCTGGCCGGACTACCGCAGATTGAGGCGATGGCAACCAGTCTCGGAACCATCGCTTTGATCTCCGCCTGGAATACCTGGCGCTATCACCGCTTAGGCTTGGTACGCTGGAAAGTAGTCGTCTGGATCGCAATTTCCTCCGGTCTCTGTGCTGCGGCAGCCGGTACCATTGCACCGTATCTACCGGAAAAGGTGCTTATCGGCCTGCTGATTTTAGTACTCCTCGCCCTGGCCTGGAAAACCATCCGGCTGGGGTCGGTAAGCTCTGCAAAAACGGCCGGGAAACCAGCCGACAAGATTGCCTCCTTAAGCATCGGTTCCTTAGGCGGTCTGATTGCCGGTTTCACTGGGATCGGCGGCGGCGGGATTACTACTTCGCTGATGCTGGTAAGCGGAATTACCGAAAACCGAACCACGGTTCCCACCTCCAACGCCATCATGATCTTCACCACCACGGCGGGAGCACTCGCTTTCGCCCTCAACGGCAGCTGGAGCTGGCCCCGCTTAGGACTTATTCACACAGATTTCACCCTGCTCTTAGCAACCGGTGCGATAATCTCATCATTTATCGGTATTCACTTAAATCAACTGATCCAGCTCAAAACCCGCAAAACCATCTTGGGCTTCATCCTGCTATCTATCGCCCTGCGCCTGATATATCAGCTGGCCACCCGTTAACAACGATTGTTAAGTCGAACGTTCTGTTGTTCCAACAGGGATTTAATCTCCCGGGCGGTCGATTCACAAAGCCCGTCCGGATGGCCATTTTCCAGTTGCCAGCCGGCCGCTATGGTCTCAACAAAGCGATTGATTGAAGTCTCCGGTAGAGCCGTCGGATTATGCGCCCAGGCGAGCATCCCCTGAACCTGGTCACGACAGCTTAAATCCATATTGAAACCATACTGAAAACCTTTGCAGGCCATCAGAACCGGGAAATAACTGTAATTCCGATCTGCCGGTGCTTTCAACCGCAGATAGGAGTATTCAACCACCTCTTTCCTGATCTCACCTTTATCCGGACGATGTTTGCGTCTCTGGATTACCCCGCGCAATTCATTATTCGCCAAGCGCAACTCACGCATCTGGCCGTTCTCATTACAACCCAGATCACCACCTAAAAGGAGCAGGCAGAGATAATCATCAAGCTCCGGTTTTACCTGACCAAAAGCAATTTTTTCAAAATTTACATGGAGGCTGTGGGGTTTGATTTCGGAGATGAAATTTATGACTTCATCGATATAGAGAGCGATTAAACCAAGATCCATCGACAATGGCATCGAAAAACTGCGCGGATAGTCGAGACGCACCAGTGAATACTCGAAAAAACCACCCGGCTGAGCCCAAAGCCGCGGCAGAGACAAAATCGAGCGGCCCCGGATATGGGAATCGAGATAACCCCCTAAACGCCAGCTGATATCATCTAGAAAGAAACCCTCGTAATAATGCATATTCTGAAATAGGGGATCGCTTAATTCACCTTTGAAAGGCTTATCAAAGGTCGCAAAACGACCCAGATTACTGAACTCGAGTTCGACTCCGGCCGGGGTCCGGCCGGGCCGACTGAATTTTATTAACTCCTCAGCCGCCAATTCCGCCATCTCAGAAAAAGGTCGCAAATCCTGCAACAGGGAGGCACAGAGAAGAGCGTAAACATAAAGACTGCGCTGATTCTCGGCAATCACTTCATCAATCAGAGCATCTATCCGGGCATCATATTCCGACCGCTGCCGGTTAAACCAGATAATTGCCGCCAGGTTTGGAAAAAAATCATAATAACAACTCTCCGGCTGATCCGGCAGGGAGTATTGTTCAAGACTACGGCGAATGCCTTGGGCATGGAGACCAAACAGGTAATGCCTGAAAATAAGCCGGAGATGGGGCCGTAAGATCTCTTGCTGATTCCAGATCCGGGAGCTGATGGTCTGACGCCGAAACTGGTTGACCGCCGCAAGTTCGATATTATGTCGAAAGGAATTGGCTCGGAAGGTTGGATCTGCGGCAGACTGTCTCTTAAAAAAGAGAAAACGGCGCCGGTAGGTGACTCCGATAAACTCCCGCAGAAGCGACATCCGCTCATGCACCGTCAGGCGTTGATAGAGCGTCTCATAACGAGTCGAACGCAGTTGTCTGGGAAAATAGATAGCCATTGATTCTAAAAATAAAAATCAGTTTATAAGAACCTGCTATTGGCGCAAAGGTTACGACTTTATTTTTTTACAATTTATCACTTATCTCAATCTTGGTAGAGTCTCCTTAAAGTTTCTTCGAGCTCGGTGAAAGCGATCCCGGTCTGCTCTTTGGTCTGCATATTACGACAGATAGCCACCCCTTTCTCAAGCTCATCCGGGCCGATGATAAGAGCATATTTGGCTCCGTCCTTGTCCGCCTTTTTGAGCTGACTTTTGAGACTTTTCTGCTGCAGACCCAGAGTTGCAATACCAGCATCCCGGTTCAGTTTCACGTAAATCGGGAAAAGCCGACGTAAAGCCTCTTCATCAAGAGGAATCAAGGTGACAAAAGGTGATGATAAAGGCCCGAGTTTATCGCCGGCAAGCATCATTAAGCGCTCAAAACCGATGGCAAAGCCAAAAGCCGGAGTCATTTTGCCGCCCAGCTCTTCCACCAGACGATCGTAGCGGCCGCCGGCGGCTACCGCGTTCTGAGCTCCAAGGTCTCCGGCCAGAAATTCAAACGTCGTCCGCGTATAATAGTCGAGGCCTCTGACCAGTTTGGAATTTATCTGATAATCCAGGCCGACATCATCAAGCAAACCGCAGAGACCGGAAAAATGTTCCCGGCAATCACCGCACAGAGATTCATTGATCTGCGGCGCATCAACTACCACCTCCCGGCAGGAAGGATTTTTGCAATCCAAAGCCCTGAGCGGATTCTCCTTAATTCGGCGCTGACAGTCGCCACACAACAAAGATTCACGTTCTAACAGGAAACTTTGTAGTTGTTCCCGAAAAGCCGGACGACAGTCTTCACAGCCCAGGCTGTTAAGCTGCAGAATGATTCCGTCAATTGAGAGAGCCTGAAAAAACTGCGCCAGCATCACCAGGGTTTCAGCATCCTGATAAAAACTCGCTTCGCCAAAAACCTCGGCCCCTAATTGATGAAACTGCCGATAACGCCCTTTCTGCGGCCGTTCGTAACGAAACATCGGACCAACATAATAGAGTTTGTTTATTTCACTTATTTTGCCGAGAGAGTATTGATTGAAGGCCCGCACAACCGAGGCCGTCCCTTCAGGCCGCAGGGTCAGCGAACGCTCGGAGCGGTCAGAAAAAGTATACATCTCTTTTTCAACAATATCGGTCTCACCGCCAATACTCCGGGAGAAAAGTTCGGTCGGTTCCAACAGGGCCAGACGCATCTCGGCAAAGCCGTAACCCTCTAAAAGGTTGCGGAATTTATCTTCAACTAAACGCCAGCGAAAACTCTCAGGCGGCAAAACTTCATTAAAACCCTTAACCGTTTTTATCTGATTTTTTTTCATAATTGTCATTTTTCATCAGCGCCGCAGCACTTAACGATATATCCCGATTGCAAAATATTCTAAGTCAATAACCTTAGATAAAAAACCATCATAACTTATCGGGCCATCCTTGACAACTGGAAATTAGGGATGCCGGCAGTTTACGGGTAAGTTTACCCGAAATATCGGCTTCGAGAAAGAGAAAACCATCTCTTTTAACGGACCAGCTAGCGAAGGCCGCACCTTTGTCAATCCCGTTAATTTTTCCGCCTGCCGGCAACAGCGTCCAACCGCCGGGTTCAACCACGATAGAATCCTGAATCGCGGATTGAGACAGATCGTGAACGCGCAATCGAGCCAAAAGGTCAACCCGTTCCGGCAGTAGCGCCTCATCCAACTGGCCACCACTCAAAATCAAAGTCGAAAAGTCGCCGTAACGTAGCAGAAACGACGGAGCCATTGCCAGTAACGACTCGGAATTTGAAATTGACATCCGAAAATCATTGGCGGGCGGCCCGACTGCTGAGATTGTCACTCCGTTTAAAGAAAAAGGATAGGAGAACGATGAAAGCTTGCGCCATCTGACCGAAAATAAGTCGTTGCTGATACGGCAGAAATTCTTAAACGGCGGATAGCCGCTCCAGATTCCATGATACCAGATCTCCCTGACTTGAAAATGTTCAACCAGGAAAAGCAATCCTCCAACCAGCCCCCGCTGCGGTTCGGTCAGCACCAGCGTATCGATGCATTTGATTTTCCGCCGCCAGCAATAGGGCGCGATCACATTTTTCGCAAAGGAGAAAAAGGATGTTGATCTCAGACTTTCGGTACTGCCGCTGGAACCACACCACGACCCACCGTTAAAAAGCAGCGCCTCGCCACCGGGAAGCTCAAACAAAAGAGCCTGGGGATGGCTGCCGACAAAAGCTGCAACCGCAACCTTTTTACGGCCCTGTTGATACTGCCACCAGATTTGATCTGAACCTAAGACTGCAAAAAGGATGAACAGCAAGGCCGCAGTCGCTTTTTTACTGCTCGACGGAGTCAGCAGCCAGCCACCGGTCAGTATAATCAGAGCGACTAAAATAATTTCAAAAGAGGTCAGCGAGGCCCAGTAAGAACGGCCCGCCGGCAACCACTCCTGCAACCACTTGCTGGCGCTGATTAAACCGTCAAGCACGACCGCCGGAAGTTTAAGCAGCAACGCCATTATCTGAGGGAATTTCACAAACAGCAGAGAGAGCATACCCAGCGGAATAATCAACAGAGAAAAAAGCGGAATCAGCAGGAGATTGGCGATCAGAGAGTAGATTGAAATAAAATGGACCCGGTTAATAAGTAGCGGCGCCGTAGTCAGACTTATCGCCAGAGAACTTGCACCAAGATAAAATATGTAACGGCAGCCAGCCTGAAATATGGCCGTTCTTTTGCACATCAGCGGCAAAAGCCTAAGTTCCCACCACTCATTAGAGCGGGGTACGATCCACAGGATTGTTGCAACCGCAGTAAATGAGAGCTGAAATGAGAGGGCAAAGAGTGCCTCCGGCCAGATCATAAGAATCACAACTGCTGCCAGAAAAAGGGTTGAAAAGGGATCACGAAGCCGACCGCTGAGCAGAGTAAACAGGAAAAAGAGCGCCATTATTCCGGCCCTGACAACCGGCAGGTGCAACCCCGCCAGGAGAATATAGACCGGCAGAAAGAGCATAGTTATGCCCGCGGCAATCGGAACCGTACCTTTAGGCAGTCGCCGTCTGATAAAATCGGGAATAATTGCTTTGCAGAGAAAAAAGAGGAGGGCTACGACAACACTCAGGTGCAATCCGGAGATGGCAAAGAGGTGAAAAATTCCGAAATCGAGAAAGAGCTCCCTGACCTTGAAACTCAGTTGATCCCGGCTGCCGATAAGAACTGCCTGCAGAATCGCGGCGCTGTCGGGACTGCCCGCGTTATCTGCCAGCGCCCGATAGAGTAAACGGCGGATTTTTTCAATCCGGGCCAGAAAACCGGTGGCCGGAGTAACAATCTTGATATCAGCAAAGTCGTCAATCTGAGCCCAAGCCGTGAGACCTGATAGAACCTGGCTGCGCCGCCGGCCGCGAAGAAACGGATGCCGGGCCGCAGTCAGCGGTTGCAATGCCACCTTTACCGTAACAATATCACCGATCAACGGCAGACGACTATCGTCATAAACTGTAACGGGGAGTTTAAGCAGAATTTCTCCGGGTCCGATTGAATCTTCGGCAAGCGGTCGCAAACGCAACTGCCAACCCCTGGGAGAACCGTGGGGAAAGGTTGTAATCCGGCCTGAGATAATGGTCGCGGCAGCATTCCGGCCATCATGAAGCATACCGCTTACCTTGAGGAAATCGGCCTGCCGAGCCGCAATGCGCAGCGACCCAAACCAGACTGCAGCCAGAGCGACCAGTACCAACAACAGAAACTTTAAAAAATCCGGCCTGACTCTATGACAACGCAGAATAAGAAAGTAAAAAAATATCAGCAGAGCAGCCGATAAAAGAGTGGAAAATATCTTAAAACCGCAACAAACCGGAGCCAGAATCGACCAGATAACAATCGCTAAGAGCAAAAGAGAGGGTCGATAAACTACCTCACGCCCAAAACCCGACATCAGCCGCTGCCTTTACTGCGTCTACACACTAAGAGCACTTCCTCCAATCAGGATACATTGAAAAAGGATATACTTAAAGCAGCTCTTTCTCAAGTTTTTCAATCAGCTCTTTCGCCTTGGGGGTCAGAGACTTAGGAATGGTTATTTTCAACTCGACAATCTGATCACCCGCCGCAAGGCCTTTGGTCTTGGCCACACCTTTGCCGCGAAGCCGCATCTTCTGACCATTCTGGGCCCCCTCATTAACCTTTAACATCGCCTTGCCGGAGAAGGTCGGCACTTCAATCTTGCCGCCTAAAAGTGCGATCGTCAGAGGCACTTCGACTTGACAGAGGATATCCCGGCCCTGCATAGTGAAGATCCGGTCGGGCCGGACTTTGACCGTTAAAATAAGATCACCGGCCGGCCCGTTATTAGTTCCAGGGTGGCCCTTTCCCTTCAGTCGCAGCCGGGATCCATCGACAGTACCCGACGGCACCTTGATATTAACCTGCTGATTGTCAATTCTGAGTTTAAGTTCTGTTCCACGTACCGCTTCGGCAAATTCAATCTCGACCTGATGTTCCGCATTGCCGCCCCGGCTCGGCCCGGGGGATCGGCCTTGACAACCGCCGCCACCACCGAAAAGATTGCCGAATATATCGGCAGGATCACCGCCCTGGCCGCCGAACGGATTACCGGACGATGAAAAAGTACGCCCACCGCCGCCAAAAAGATCGCTGAAATCAAAACCGCCGGCCCGGCCGCCGGAGAATCCGGCCCCACCAGCCCGCTGCTGAAAATCGGCCCCGTAGGTATCATACTCCTGGCGTTTCTTTTCATCACTCAGCACTTCATAGGCTTCGTTGATCTCTTTAAACTTCTGTTCCGCCGCCTTGTCATCAGGACGCACATCCGGATGGTACTGACGCGCCTGACGCCGGAAGGATTTTTTAATCTCATCCGCCGAAGCCTTCTTATCTACGCCTAAAACCTTGTAAAAATCTTTCCCTGCCATATATTAACACTCCAAACATGATATTTTATTAAAAAAGTCTTGAAAACTATAAGGTAGCAACACCGGATCAGGTCTCTCCCCCGACAACATGCAGACATAATCCGGATAATAATATAGCGATTAAGGCTTTATTTGTAAAGTGATAGAATACAGAGAACGATACTATACACCTGGCCGATTATCAGAGTTTATATTAAAACTTTCAATTGACACCACAATAGCCCGCAAGATATAGAGAAAGTAACGATATTAAAGGATGATTTCGCGTTAATAACATTAGATTATCCGCAAATTATACTTAAGAGAGCAAACATGAAAACATTAATCATCGGATGTATGTTATTATTTCTGGTCGGCTGCACCGCTTCCAGCGGTGCAATTATTGGCGCACATAAATATTATGATAACGGTGAATATCATAAATCTTTATCAAAGGCACTTCATGCCGGCAATAAATATGAATACTCTGATGAATCAGCGGCGGAGCTCGATTACATAGTTGCTGAGAGTTATGAAAAATTGGGCGAAATCAATAAATCTCAAGCCATGTACAAATACATCGTCGATAAATATCCCGAAACCAAATTTGGTTGCCTGGCCCGAGCTGTCTTGCAGGAGAAATAACCTCTTCAGGCAAAATCAACCAGTATCTCAGGAAAAAACGGTGACCGCCGCAAATTAAATAAATGTTCGGCCGCCATCCATTTTTTACAACGGCAAAATCGATCTGGAACTACAGATGTCTTTTCTGGCTGCGTTTTTTTATGACCACTTTATGACGACTGTTGAAAGATCATGTTTAAGAGAATGGCGGCATGAGCTTCTCGAACAAGTCAGCGGCGAAGTTCTGGAAATCGGGGCCGGCACCGGAGCCAACCTCGAGTTTTATCCTGAAACCGTCACCAGACTGGTTCTGGCAGAACCCGATCAGCATATGCGGCAGTTCTTACAAAAGAACACCCGCCATAGTAAACTGAAAGATATTCACATAGCAAATGAAACCGCAGAGGATCTCGATGCAGACGATGAATCTTTTGATTTTGTCGTCACGGCTCTGGTCTGCTGTTCATTTGCCGATCTGGAAGCAGCTTTACTTGAAATCAGGCGGGTCCTAAAACCTGGTGGTAGTCTACTGTTCATGGAGCATGTGGCCGCCGATGACGGCACCGGCAGAAGGTACTGGCAAAACCTGGTTAACCCTATCTGGCGCAGAGTGATGGGCAACTGCCACTTGAACCGGGAAATCGAAGGCGCAATGATAAGCGCCGGATTCAACATCAGGCAAATCAAACGAGAGAGTATGCGGACGATAATCGCGCCTCTGCTTCCAACAATCAGGGGCTGCGCTCTAAAAATATGACTCCAGGCTTCACTGCTTTACATTAACACAAACCAGATAATTTTAACTTTTAAGGAGCAACTAATGAAACAGATAATTCTCGTGACTTTAATCATAGCATCTTTTGCTCTCCCGGCCGCGGCCGGTGACGGGATGATTAATGTCGCCAGTTCCTTCACGGTTTCCGAAAGTGCCGAACGCATGGTTAAGATCCTCAATAAAAAGGGCATGACCATCTTCAAACGCATCAAACATTCTCAAAGTGCTGACCGGGTGGGCGTCAAACTGCGCCCGACCGAGCTCATAATCTTCGGCAACCCCAAAGTCGGAAGCCCGCTTATGGCCTGTCAGCAGAGTATTGCCATTGATCTGCCGCAAAAGGCCTTAATCTGGGAAGATGAAAAGGGTAAGGTCTGGATCTCATACAACGACCCCCGATACCTAGCCGCACGCCACCACCTTGCCGGCTGTGAAAAAGTAATAAACAAAATCGGGAAAGCTCTGGCCGGCATCACCAAGGCGGCGGCAACCAGGTAGAGTCCTTGTAAGCTCATCTACAATCTGACAGAAGCGACCGCAAATTTAATCTCGGCTTTGTTTAGGAAAGAATTGCATGAATGAACTGCTGCAGCACGCATTGAGTGTTTTTTTAGGTTTTTTTGCCATCATGAACCCGATTGCCAATACCGCGGTATTTGTCGGTTTAACCGAGGGGAAAGAACTCACAGAGCAAAAGAGGATCGCTTTCAAAGCGTTATTGATCTCTTTTATAGTCGTCCTGGCTTTTGCGGTCCTGGGAAAAAGTATTTTTCATCTTTTCGGCATCACGCTCCCGGCCTTCAGAATAACCGGAGGTATTTTAGTTTTTATTATCGGCTACCAGATGCTCCACGGTGAGAGTTCGAAAATGCACAAATCCCGGGATAATGACGATGCTGATATTGCAGTTTCACCGCTGGCGGTACCGATTCTGGCCGGGCCGGGAACCATTGCCACGGCCATGAATTTTGCCGCGGGCGGAGGCTGGGCTTCGATAATAATCACCATTGCGGCATTTGCCAGCCTCTGCATCATTACCTTCTTATGCTTTATTTTCGGCCAGAAAATAAATAAACTGATCGGAGCCAGCGGTCTCAGCATCATCACCCGGCTCATGGGTCTGATCCTGGCGGTGATCGGCACCCAGATGCTGATCACCGGAATCTCCGGAGCGGTAACATTCTTCAGCAAATAATCGTAATGCAGACGAAGACTATTTAAAAATGGTCATGGAAATTAAAATATTTACCCACAACGCAAAAAGAGCGGCCACCCGTAACCGGGTGCCGCTCTTTAATTTTTAGCTATTTGCGGGCAATGCCCGC
>JAOZQE010000173.1:0-1434 GCA_029932385.1 bacterium
GCAACAGGGCCGGTTTTTTCTCTTGCTCGGTCATAAGCTTATAAACTTATCTCTGTTTGCCTTTATCTGTCCCTTCTGCGGTTGGTATCAATAACCACAGACGAACCATTATCAGAAAAACCAATAATAAATTCTACCACAGACCCACACAGACAAAGGCGGATAAAAAACCTCAACGTCTGTGTCCGTATGCGTCTGCAGCTGATTTAAGATTGAACTATATGGCTTCAACTATTTAAGATAGATCCAGTCGGAAGCCGGAATAAACTCGCCGCCCTTGGCGACAAAGACTTTACCAACGCCGGTAGCATTGCTATCTGTAAAACTAATCTTACCCGCGAAATCGCCGGTATCCCAATCTTTAATCTGAGGGATCATGTCTTTCAAATTCGGCCCGGTAATCGGCAAGCCTTTAGCCTTACACATCTTGGCTAACTTGACAAAAACCATACCCGTGAACCAACCCTGCATATATGAATTGGGGCGGTATTTAATTTCGGGATGATGCTTTTTATTAAATTCCTGAATCGCTTTTATCATCGGCACATCCGCCTGCTGCCAGTAGGCATAAGGATTGACACCCATATAGCCTTCTGCATCAGGACCAAGTTTCCCCAACAACATTTTTGACATCGCCCAGAAAGTTCCCATAAAAGTCGTTTTCAGACCAAAATCACGGGCTCCCTGAATAACTGCCGGAATCGGCGGCACGACATAACCCTGAAAGATACAGTAGTCAGGGTTGTGGCGTTTAAGATCCAGAATCTGGCTCGAAATATCAACCGCACCAACCTTGGTAACCTCTTCGGCAACCACTTCGACCCCAAATTTTTTCGCCATTTTCCGGGCGTAGGGAATTGGGTCACGGCCAAATTCGGTATCACTGTAGAAAAAAGCCACCGTCGCTTTTTTACCCTTGGTTTTGGGGTGTTTAGCGATATATTTAAGCAGCAGGCCAAACTGCTGGGCATAGGTCGGGCCGGAGACGAACATATAGGGGTTTTGGCTGCGATCCGCTAACTCCTGTGAAAATGAGGTCGAGCCATAAACGATTTTATATTTGTTGTTGATCTCCGGAGCCAGGGCTTTACCTTCGCCGGTTGATTCGCCATAGTTCATCACCGGACTCTCTTTCGCCATTACCTTCTTAAAAGCAGCAATCGCCCGTTTCAGATCATAACCGGTATCATCATAAATATATTTGAGCTGCAAACCATCAACCCCGCCCTGCTCATTGGCATAAGCCAGAGAATCAGCCAGACCCGCATGAATATGCTTCCCGGCAAACGCGAAACGCCCGGTCAACGGCTGCTGGGCACTGATTTTAATTGGATCTCCCGCCCAGGCAGCTGCCGCCGCCATACTCAAACACAACCCCACAACTAAACCACACAATAGTCGAGAACGCATCTTCTTCCTCCTTTAACAAAGTTA
>JAOZQE010000173.1:1534-3326 GCA_029932385.1 bacterium
CTAAGCAAAAATTTCGATATACAAGGAAGCTTTCAGTTTCTGAGTGAGACTATACGATTAGTATGTCGAACTCAGAAACTAAAAGCTGACGCAGTAGATCGGAACTTTTTGCAACGCCATCAATGTTTAAAGGGCCAGAGACGAAAATAGGCTTTAACCCTGCACCACATCTCCGCCAGGCCGTGGGGTTCAAAGACCAGAAATAAAACAATCAGAAAACCAAAAACTATGGTTTGCAAAGGATAGAGATAAGACATCGCCTGGGGGAAATAAACTTCAAAAAACTTCAACGCTGCCGCCAGAACTTCCGGAATCAGGGTCATAAAGATGGCCCCATAGATCGCCCCGAGGATATTGCCGAGACCACCGACAATGATCATTGCCAGATAGCGGATACTCTCATGCAAGGGAAAATGCTCCGGCGTAATCGATTTCAGATGATTAACCCAGAGGCAACCGGCGACCCCGGCGAGAAAGGAACTCACCGCAAAAGCGTAAAGTTTGTAGCGGAAAAGGTTGATCCCCATCAACTCCGCCGAGATATCCCGGTCGCGGATGGCGATAAAGGCACGACCGACCCGGGTGCGAAAGATATTACGACTCATAGTCGCGGCCAAAATTACCACGACCAGCGTCACCCAGTAAAAACCAAACTCACTGCCAACATCGAGGCCGAAAATTGACGGCGATGCCACATTAAGACCGCGAATTCCGCCGGTCAATGACTCCCAGTGAACAAAGAAGAACTCAAAAATTACCTGGGCGGCAAGTGTCGTAATACAGAGATAAAGCCCCTTCATCCGCATTGAGGGCGCCCCGACCAAAACCCCGAAAAAGGCCGAAACCAGACCCGCCAGCGGGAGGCAGAGAAGCAGCGGCAGGCCAAATCGGTTTGTCAACACTGCCGAAGTATAAGCCCCGATGCCGACAAAAGCGGCATGGCCCAAAGAGATCTGGCCGGTCGCCCCGGTCAGGATATTCAAGCCTAAGGCGGCGACAATGGCAATCCCGGTGATATTTGCCATATAGAGCAGATATTCACCTGCCATAAAGGGAAACAGCGCCAGCAACACAAATAAGACCCCAAGCCAGAAACGGCTGGTTGGAGTCACGAAAACCGCTTCATCCGCAGCATAATTCTCTTTGTAATCACCGATACGCATTTCTACAATCTCTCAATATCTTTGCGGCCGAAAAGACCGTAGGGTCTGACCATCAGAATCAAAACCAGAACCACAAATGGGGCAACATTTTTAACGCCGCCGCCAACCATTGGATCAAGATAACCACCGGCGAGATTCTCGACAATCCCGACAATCAGACCACCGAGAACGGCGCCGCCAATCGAATCAAGCCCGCCAAGAATAACCACCGGAAAAATCTTTAAGCCTATCCCACCGAGATTCGGCTGAACACCACCGATATTGCCGATAATCAGGCCGCCGATTGAAGCGGCAATGGCACCAAAAATCCAGGCTATGGTAAACATGCTCCGAACATTGATACCCATCGAAAATGCGGCCATCTGGTCACCCGCAGTCGCGCGCATGGCGACCCCGACTTTGGCATACTTAAAAATCAGGGCAAAGATTGCCACCGTTGTCATTGCCACAACAAAACCCCAGAAAAGGTTGGAGCGGATAATAATATCGCCGACAATAATCGGCGCCCGGGGAAAGAGCGGCGGAAAACTTTTAAAATCCGAGGTCCAGATCATCTCAGCCACCCCGGTCAGAATTGAACTTAAACCGATAGTCACCATGACAATACTGATCGTCGGCTGCCCGAGCAT
>JAOZQE010000058.1 GCA_029932385.1 bacterium
AGTTTTACCGGCCAGAACAACTGGCGCGGGGGTTTGAGCGCAATGCCTTTAACCGAGGAATAACTCCGCCATACTCAAAAAAGCTTTCTTTTACAGAAAAGATCGAGGAGGTCACCAACGATGATTTTTGATCATAACATTGCAACCCGCAGACGCCAAGAGATGATCGACATCACAAATCTTGTCACAGCCGATCTTGAAGCCGAAAATTTCAAGGATGGTTTGTGTATAGTATTCGTCACCCACACGACCGCGGCCTTGACCATCAATGAAAATGCCGACCCCGATGTTCCCCGGGATATGCTCGCAAAATTAACCCAGTTGGTGCCGGAAAATGATGGTTACCACCACCTTGAAGGCAACTCCGACGCCCATATACTCAGCACCCTGATCGGTTGCTCACTGAATATTCCGGTTGTAAACGGGAAGATAATTCTGGGTATCTGGCAGGGTCTGTTTTTCGTCGAACTCGACGGCCCCAGACAACGCCGCTTTAAAGTAAAACTGCTGGCGGGATGATTTAGTCTTAAGTATCTGCTGAGAACAAAATTCTTATAGGGTCTGCTCCTTTTCTCTTTTCTCACCTTTTTATCTTTGACCCTATTGCTCTCTTCTTTCAGACCAGGCAGCAGGGCACAGCGACGACGTTGTTACTGATCATTCGAGACAGTTCAATGGCAAAAACAGCCTAAGCTACTGCAAAAAAGTTTGGAGAAAGCCATGAATCGAACACCGTCAATTTTTCGAATATTTCTCCTGCTGCTGTTGCCGGGATTAATATTTTTCCTATTGTCAATTAAGGTATCATCCGTTCAAGCCGAGGAGAAACAGATAAAAATCGGCATCCTAGCCAAACGTGGGGCTAAACACTGTCTACAAAAATGGTCCCCTACAGCCGCATATCTCTCCCAAAATATTCCAGGCCACTTATTTTCGATTGTCCCGCTCAGTTTTGATCAGGTCGATACGGCCACCGAAAAAGGTGAAATTGATTTTGTCCTGACCAATCCCAGCTACTATGTCACCCTGGAAATCAATTATAAGGTCAATCGACTCGTCACCCTGATAAATAGAGATGTTCACAACAAGCCGATGACTACCTTTGCGGGAGTAATCGTTACCCGGGCCGACCGCCGGGATCTTACATCCATGAAAGATTTTGTCGGCAAAAATTTTGTTGCCGTAGATCCTAAATCTTTGGGCGGTTGGCTGGCAGTCTTACGAATGTTTAAACGGGCCGGCATCAATCCCCGAAAAGATTTTGCCAGATTATCATTTGTCGGGACCCATGATGCAGCCATCTATAATGTGCTAAACGGCAAGGCCGACGCTGGCTGTGTAAGAACCAGCACACTTGAGCGTATGGCGGAAGAGGATTTAATCAACCTGGATGATTTCAAAATTATCCACGGACCATCGTCTCCAAATCACTTTTCACATGAACATCACCTGCTCCATTCGACCAGAGCTTATCCGGAATGGCCTCTAGCCAGACTCAATCACGTCGCTAAAAAATTGGCCGAACAAGTCACCATGGTTTTGATCGACATGCCTTCCAACAGTTATGCGGCTCAGCGGTCGCATAGTTTCGGGTGGAGCGTCCCTCTAAATTATCAGTCCGTACACGAGTGCCTGCGAGAGCTTAAGGTCGGGCCCTATCGTGATTATGGGAAAATTTCCGTAATTGACGTTTACGAACAATACTGGGCTTATATTTTGGCTGCAGCCGTCATCATGTTGCTCTTTTTTGTTCTTTTCGTCAGGTTGAAAACACTTAATATTAACCTTGAAAATGCAGTTGCAAAACAGAAGAAGGCTGATCTTGAAAGAAAAAGATTGATCTCCGAGTTGTATAAAAGCTCCGATAAAATCAAGCTATTCGCCTATTCTGTGTCCCATGATTTAAAGAATCCTGCAATTGCACTCTCCGGTATCACAAAGCTGTTCACAAAGAAATATCGTGATACTCTTGATGAAAAAGGAACTCTTTACTGTGACCGGATGATGAAATTATCTGATCACATGGTTTCACTGGTGGAACAGATAAATATTTACATGTCAACCAAAGAGCAACCTATTACTCTGGAAACAATTAACAGCAAAAATATATTGCAAACCATTAGACAGGAGTATTCGAGTCAATTGAATAAACGAAAAATAAAATGGCTCGAACCGGAACTTGATATAGAGCTCCGGGCTGACAAGCTGGCCTTGCTCAGGGTTTTCAGAAATTTCATCGATAACAGCCTGAAATATGGCGGGGAGTCTTTAAGTACAATTGAAATCAGTTATAAGGACTCGGATAAAGCTCATATTTTTTCCATCAAGGATGACGGGGTTGGTTTGGATCCGGATGATTGTCAAAAGATTTTTGACCCATTTAAAAGAAGTAAAACAGTTCATGAAGTTGAAGGGAGTGGGTTAGGGTTGGCTATCGTCAAAGAAATTGCCGAGCGCCATCAGGGTAAAGTATGGGGGGAATCTGATGGAATACATGGGGTAACCTTCCATTTTTCAATTGCTAAAAATTTATAGTTTTATATCGCATGTCTCAGCCGGATCAGAAGGAGTCAGGCTTGATAAATGGGTATTAACAGAAAAACGGCGCGTGGTTTGAAGTGAATATCGGGGGATCGCATTTAATAATGGGCGAGATTTTCGGGTGACGCTTAAACTCCTGATCGAGAAATCTGCGCACATCCTGTCGTTGCCAGCCGCGCGGATGAACAAAATTACCGTAAAGCGACAGATCCCCGGCATAAAAATCCCGGACTTCAAGCCCGCTGCTCTCGGAACTATAGAGCGGCAGATTGAAGATCGCAAGGTTGAGAAAAGTGATTTCATGATGGTGTGCGACCGTAAATTCCAGGGTCTGCCGGGCCTCATGTAACGTTTCCGCCGGGGTACCAAAAAGCAGATAGATATAGGTTGCAATGCCGGCTCGGCGCAAATTCGCCAAGACTAAAGCTGTCTTATTCAGAGTTATCCCCTTGTCCAGGGCCTGCAAGACTTCATCCACACCCGACTCAATCCCCAGTTTCAACATGACACACCCAGCCCGGCGCAGAGCCATACAGAAATCAGGCTCCAGAAGATCATCTTCAATGCGCGTAAAACCGTACCATACAATCGGCAGTGGAGTCCGTGCCAAAGCCCGTAAAAGAACCGGACTCATCGCATTATCAAGAAAATGGATCAGATCGTAGCGACTCTCAGAAAGCAGATGCTCGAGTTCTCTGCGAACCGTTTCCGGTTTTATCTGTTTATAACGATTACCTTCAGCTTTCTCCGGACAGAAAGAGCAGCGATTCCAGTAACAACCAGATGAAGCGGCATAGGGAAGGATACGTCCGGGGGCAAGATATTCATGCTCTAAAAAATCGCTGTAATCTGGAGCAAAAGATTCATCTCCCTCCGGATTTTTCCTCAATAATACCAATAATTTTTCCACTCCCGGCCCGGCAATCAGGTGGTCGATCAAACCGGCAAAAGGATTATGCCAGTCCGGACGTGAAGCCCACGAAGTAATCAAGCCGCCGCCAATGACAATTGTAAGTTCAGGAAAACGCCACCGGCAGAAGCCGATCATCGCAAACGTACACAGAGCCTGGCTGAGATAATTCAGGGAAAAGCCGATAAACGACGGGGAATTTTCTTCAATCAGCCGGGTCAGCCGTTTACTGAAAAAAGGGTAGTAGATATTTTCCTGGGGCTCGGCGGCGGCCTGCAGCAGATCCTGGCTCCGCAAAGGTGATAGTTGCTTATCGTTATAGTTTGCTAAGGAGAGCTCTAAATTATGCTCTCTACCCACGACTTCAACCACCCGGTTAAGATCAGCTACCGCCCGTTTATAGCGATCAAAATTTGTGTACGTTTTCTTGTCGCTCAATGCCGCCCGGTTTTTCTCAACATGACGCAGAGCACGAAGACTCCAGGTATCGTTAGCTGTACAGCTCTGCCGTAAAATATAATTCAGACCCTCAAGGTTGAGGTCAACGGCGACACAGTCAACCCCATGCCCTCTCAGAGACCCGGCAAGTTTTGCAATCCCGGCCGGCGCTTCAGCGGGTTTCGCCACCGGCGGATAGATCAGTAAAATTTCAGCCATACCGTTATCTATATCGATTCCCAATCTTTGGCAATCTGAAAATTAAAACCATTGCCATAGATTGTATGGTATGCTATCTCGCACCCGAAACCTGAACTGTGTTTATCGGTAACTTAAAAAGACATTTTATGAAATATGACAAAACTTAATTCCCGCCGGATTCTGTTGGTTCATCCTTTAGGCTATCAGGCTTCAGCCGCTCAAGCTGATATCGCGAGAAAAGCCAACCTGATGCCGCCTTTGGGACTTGCCAGCATTGCTGCATATCTCGAAGGGAATGGCAAAAAGGCTGACATTCTTGACTGTTTTGCGGTGCCACTGACCGCCGACCGGCGCTTTAAGACCTACCTCGAACTTCTCAAACCGGCCTGGGTCGGTTTCAGCTGTACTACCTCAAGTTTTCTTGACGGAGTGCGGCTGGCACAACTGGCAAAAGAGATTTCGCCCGGGATTCGGACCTTCTGCGGCGGCCCCCACGCCTCGGCCCTGAAAGCCGGGCTGCTTGCCGACTATCCGGCCTTTGACTATCTTGTCGTCGGCGAAGGCGAGGAAACGATTCGGCAGTTAATGACTGAACCCGATAACTGCGACAAAATCCCAGGCATGGTTTTCTGGAACAGTGCCGGAAAAACGGAATTCACCGGCTATCGCGAACCGGGCGTCGAACTTGATCGGCTGCCGTTTCCGGCCTATGAAAAACTCGAAGGCTTTCCTAAAATTTACCGGCTGCCAATCTTCAACTACCCCAAGGCCCCGAATACAAGCTGTATCTCCAGCCGCGGCTGCCCCTACACCTGCAGCTACTGCGACCGCTCGGTCTTTCGCCGGACCTTCCGCTACAACTCGGCCGCCTATCTTTACCGTCACCTGGAATATCTCAAAAACCGCTTCGGCATGCGCCATATAAACTTCTATGACGATCAATTTACGTTCAATCGGGAGCGAATCAAGGAGTTTTGCCAGCTGCTTAAAGCCCGGCCTCTGGATATGACATTCAACTGCGCTGTCCGAGCCGAACATGTTGATGGCGAAATTTTAACCATGATGAAGGCTGCCGGCTGCTGGATGATAAGCCTCGGAATTGAGAGTGGCGACGCCAACCTTCTGAGTCGTCACCGGCAGAAGGTTGACCTTGATTTTATGGCGGAACAGATACATTTAATAAAAAAATGCGGCATCCGCGTCAAAGGCCTCTTTATGGTCGGCCTCCCGGGTGAAACGAAAGAGAGTGTTCAGCGTTCAATCAGTTACCTTAAAACACTGCCGATTGATGAGCTTAATGTCGCAAAGTTCACTCCATTTCCAGGCTCGCCACTCTATGAAAACATTCATGATTTCGGCCAGTTTCAAGAGGATTGGCCGAAGATGGACTGCATGAGTTTTCAGTTTATCCCGAACGGTATGGATCATGATGAACTCGAAAAACTTTTCCTTGAATTCTATCAGGCCCATTTTAAACGCCCCAGAACTATCTTAAACTATGTCGGCATGCTCAAACATTCGCCCGACAGCTGGCTCCGCTTTGGCGCCAATCTCGGTTCTTTTTTACGTTTTGCCAGAAGCAGTGAAAACCGGATTCTGACGGCACCAACGAACCCACAAACCGAAACTAACAGTGAGCCGCTGTAAAAAATGACTCCGGCAACCAACATCCAAGCTGAAAACCAGGCCTTGAGTGACCCGCCATCACCAGTTATTGCGATCGTCATCCCCCTCTACAATCACGCGGCGACCCTGGAAAAAGTTGTTAACGAAAGCCGTCGTTTTAGTGAAAATATGATCGTCGTTGATGACGGCAGCAGTGACGGAGTTGGCGAAGTTCTGAGTCGGCTTGACCCGACAGTTCATATCCTTCGCCACCCTGAAAATCTCGGCAAAGGGGCCGCTATCTTAAGCGGGGCCAAAAAAGCGCGCGAACTTAAAGCGACTCACATCATCACAATTGATGCCGACGGCCAGCACTATAGTGATGACATTCCCGGTTTTATTGCAGCCGTCCACGAAACTCCTGAAGCCATAATTCTCGGCTGCCGCGATTTTGCCGCAACCTATGTTCCGAAAAGCTCTGATTTCGGCCGCAGTTTCTCGAACTTCTGGTTCCGCATCCAGACCGGACGCAAGATTGGAGACAGCCAGAGCGGTTTTCGGGCCTATCCGTTGACTCTGCTCGAAGCTATGAGCTGGCGCGAAAAGCGTTACGCTTTTGAGAATGAGGTCCTGGTCCGGACTGCCTGGGCCGGAGTTAAAATTAACGAAATTATGATCGGGGTCTACTATCCGGCCAAACATGAACATATCTCCCATTTTCACCGGCTTTGGGACAATCTTCGTTTAAGTTTTCTAAATACCCGCCTGACCATCCGCTCGATGCTGCCCTGGCCCCACAACCAGATAAACGGCCATGATCAACCACCAAGTGAGACAGTCTCACTCCTGCATCCGATCAGAAGCTTAAAGCTGCTCTTAAAAGAGAACGCTTCACCCAAACGCCTGGCAGTTGCTGTGGGCTTAGGGGTCATGGTCGGGGCCTTACCCCTGCTCGGTATGCGGGCGATGATAATTTTAATGATAACCGGCTATTTCCGCCTGAATAAAATTGTTGCGCTGGCGGCAGGCAATATCTGCATGCCGCCATTTGTCCCGGCCTTATGTATTGAAGTTGGTTATTTTATCCGGCACGGGGCCTGGCTTACCGAGATATCTTTCAAAACCCTGGGTTATCAGGCTCTGGAACGTTTCTGGGAATGGGGCTTAGGGTCACTTGTCGTCGGCCCGCTGCTGGCGTTATTTTTTGGCTTGCTAACCTTTTTTATGGCAAACATGATCAATGACAGAAAAGATTCCGCATAACTCTGAAAACTGGAGCAGCCGCAGCGTCGGCGCGAATTGGCAGCACCGGTTTTTCTACCTTTTGATCCGTCTCGGCGGCCGCCATATCGCCTACCCATTTCTCTATCCGGTGGTGCTTTACTACCTGATTTTCCGCCCTGATCAACGCCTGAAAAGCCGCTATTATCTTAACCTGCGTTTCCCCGGCCGCACCGGTTTTGCTGCTTTCAAAGACAGCTACCGGATGATCATGAATTTAAGCCGTTCTCTAGTCGACCGGGCCCTGGTCGGCATCTGCGGCCCGGAAATCCTGAAGACAGAATTCCCCAAAGGTGATGAACTTTTCAATCTCGCGGCCACCGGCCAAGGATTAATCATTCTCACGACCCACGTCGGCTGCTGGCAGGCGGCGATGATCTACTTAAGCAAATTAAAACGCCCGGTGCATATGCTCATGCAGCAGGATGCGGGCGACATCGACCGCCACTATTTTGAACATTCAGGTGAAGAAAACCCGTTTCACATCATCGATCCGACCGGTTTTCTGGGAGGCACGGTAGAGATGGTCGCGGCCCTGAAACAGGGTGATGTCGTCTGTATTATGGGTGACCGGCTCAAAGGTTCGCAAGAGAACAGTTTAGCCGTCGATTTTCTCGGGGCACCAGTCAAATTTCCGCTTGCCGCCTGGAAACTTGCGGCCGTCACCGGGGCTCCGCTGGCAATTCTCTTCCCGCTCAAAACCGGCCCCGACAGCTACAGGATTGACCTCGCTGAGGTAATCGAAGTCGACCGTAAAGATGCCCGACCCCTGGAACGTCTACGCCCCTACCTGAACCGCTATGTCAAAACCCTGGAAAATCTCTGTGCAAAAGAACCGTACCAGTTTTTTAATTTTTATGATATGTGGAGCGGTAAAATTGAGTCTTCAGAATAACATCAAAATTTAACGAATAAAGAGTGTAATATGGAAAACAGTCTCAACGAACAACTAAAAAAGATAATTATTGAAGAGTTAAACCTCGAAGATATTGAAGCCAGCGAGATCAAAGATGACGACCCGCTTTTCGGTGATGAAGGTTTAGGCCTGGATTCACTCGATGCGGTTGAACTGGTGGTTTTGATTCAAAAGCACTTCCAAGTTGAAATAAAGGATATGGAAGAGGGCCGCGTTGCCCTGGCTTCGATAAGTTCACTGGTTGATTTTATCAACAGACACAAAGAAGCTTAAGTTGGCGTCATGACACAGATCAAGACCATCGCCAGCAAACCATTCTCCGACCAACGGCCCGGGACTTCGGGGCTCAGAAAAAAGGTCCTAGTCTTCCAGCAACCGCACTATCTCGAAAATTTTGTCCAGGCGACGTTTAATGCTTTGGGCGGGGTTAAAGATAAGCAGATTGCGGTCGGCGGTGATGGCCGTTTCTATAATCTTGAGGCCCTGCAGATAATCATCCGAATGGCGGCGGCCAACGGGATAAAGAAAATCATGGTCGGCCGGAACGGAATTCTCTCAACTCCGGCGGCCTCATGTATTATCCGCAAATATAAACTTGACGGTGGCTTCATCCTCTCTGCCAGCCATAACCCCGGCGGCCCCGATGGTGATTTCGGAATCAAATTTAACACCACCAACGGCGGCCCGGCACCTGAGAAAGTAACCGAAAAGATCTATCAGGAAAGCCTCTCTCTCACCAGTTATCTCTCCCTTGACAACCCGGATATTGATCTTGACCACAACGCCGCGTTCACAGTCGGAGACATGCAGGTTGAAGTTTTCGACCCGGTTGGAGATTATGCCGACCTGATGGCGGAAATTTTTGATTTTGATCTGCTTGCCGAACTTATGCAAGATCCCAATTTCAGTTTTTGCTTCGATGCGATGCACGCGGTTACCGGCCCCTACGCCGATGAAATTTTTGTCAACCGGCTGAAAGCCCCGCTAAGCTCCCTCTTAAACTGCACGCCGAAACCCGACTTCGGCGGCGGTCACCCTGACCCGAATCTAAAATATGCCGCCGATCTTGTCAAAATAATGTTTGCCGACAAGGCCCCAGTTTTCGGTGCGGCCTCAGACGGTGATGGCGACCGGAATATGGTTTTAGGGGATAATTTCTTCGTTAATCCAAGTGATTCGGTTGCCATAATTGCCGCTAACGCCCATCTTATTAAAGGCTATAAAAACGGCCTTAAAGGCTTGGCCCGCTCAATGCCGACCAGTTGCGCTCTCGATGCCGTAGCCGAAGACCTCGGCATTGACTGTTTCGAAACCCCGACCGGCTGGAAATTTTTCGGCAATCTCCTTGATGCCGGGCGCTTGAGTATCTGCGGCGAAGAGAGTTTCGGCACAAGCTCTGACCATGTCCGCGAAAAAGACGGCCTCTGGGCGGTACTCTGCTGGCTTAATCTGCTGGCGGCAAAAAAGATGAGTGTCAGAGATATCGTCAACGAGCACTGGCAGAAATTTGGCCGCAACGTCTACTCCCGACATGATTATGAGGAAGTTGACAGTGACATCGCCCATGAAATCGTTGATGATCTTAAAAAGCGGCTGAGCAAACTGAAAGGCTGTAAGTTTGGCCCGCTGGAGATAGCTCAGGCTGATGATTTCTCTTACCTTGACCCGATCGACGGCTCACTCTCTGAAAATCAGGGTTTAAGGCTGCTTTTCAAAGACAGCTCCAGAATCATCCTCCGCCTCTCCGGCACCGGCACCAGCGGCGCGACGTTAAGACTCTATTTTGAAAAGGTCGAAAAAGAGAGTACGCAAATGAATCTTGACGCCCAGACCGCCTTGGCCCCACTGATTGAACTGGCCGAAAAGTTAACCTCTCTCAAAAAACTGACCAGCAGATCGGAACCAACTGTTATTACCTGAGCCTGCCTAATGCGGGAATTACTCCCGCAATCCAAACGGTACTGAAAGGCCCGCATCAGCTGACTTTGCAAGATTGATAAAGCCAGGCAATCAGATAAAAAATCAGGCCGCCGGAAAGTAGTTTTACAATATCGATAAAGTCTAATGGCATAAGTTTAAAATAGACCGCCATGGGGGTGTACATCAATATCCCTTGAAGAGCAATCGAGAGAATTACAGCACTCCAGACCCAGGCATTACTGAAGAGCGGCACATCATATTCGCGGCGAATAATAAAAACCAGAATCATCTCGTAAAAGACGACAAAATTAAACACCATTGTCCGCGCCTTAGTGATTTCGCTTTCAAGCTCTGACGACCCGCCGGTCAGACGAAAGATAGCTAAGGCAATCAGGGTTCCGGCCACGCCTAAAACTGTGATCAGAGCCAGTTTGCGGCCAGTGAGAATCGCCTCGTCCCTCGGTTTGGGCGGACGGCGCATAATATTGCGGCCATAACCATCGACACTGAAAGCCAGAGCCGGAGCCCCATCGGTAACCATATTAATCCAGAGCAGCATCACCGCTGTCAGCGGCAAATTCCAGCCTGAGAGTACGGCCAGAAATATAATCAGAACCTCGCCCAGGTTGCCGGAGAGCAGCAACATAATCGATTTTTGAATATTATCATAAATGCCCCGCCCCTCTTCAATAGCATTGACAATATGCGAAAAGCTGTCATCAAGCAGAACGAAATCGGCCGCTTCCTTGGCCACCTCGGTACCGCTACCGACAGCGATCCCGATATTTGCTTTTTTCAAAGCCGGAGCGTCATTAACCCCGTCACCGGTCATCGCCACGGTATGGCCTAAAGCCTGAAGCATGGTAACGATGCGCTGCTTATGTTCGGGAATCACCCGAGCGAAGATATTGGTGCCGTTTTTAAGCCGTTCACGCAACTCGTCATCGTTTAAATCCGCCAATTCCGGACCGGTTAAAACCTCACCCTCAATGCCAATCTCACGGCCTATCGCCTTTGCGGTTTCGCGATAATCACCGGTTATCATGATCACCCTGATACCCGCAGCATACGTCTTTGTGATTGCCTGGCGAACATCGGGACGAGGCGGGTCGACCATCGCCTGGAGGCCGATAAAAATCAGGTCACTCTCAATTACCGGACTACCGGTTTTTTCGCCATCAAGATCGCTGCAGGCAAAGGCCAGTACCCGCATTGCCTGACCCGCATAAAAATCGTTTTGAGAGATGATTAAATCTCTCAATTTGTCATTTAAGGAAACCACTTCACCATTCAGCCAGACCCGGGTCGAAATCTCAAGGATTGCGTCAGGCGCTCCCTTAACATAGATCCTGGCACCATCTTTTTCCTCTATCTGCACGCTCATCCGCTTGCGCAGACCATCAAAAGGAATTTCATCAAGACGTTGGCCGTAATGATGGCAACCAACTTTTTCGGCACTGACGAGCAAGGCGATCTCAGTGGGATTTCCCCGGGTTTCGAGGCCGGATTCACCTCTTTTAATCACCGCATCATTACAAGCCGTCCCAGCCAGAAAAAGAAGTTTTTCCACATGACAAAGATTGTCATTGGCCGGTGCCGCCGCCAACGACAACTCCCGTTTCAGGGTCCAGGCCATACGTACCGTCATCTGATTACAGGTCAAGGTACCGGTTTTATCAGTGCAGATCACATCGCAGCTGCCCAGCGTTTCAACCGAAGCCAGCCGCCGCACCAGAGCTTTACGCCGCAAGAGGCGTTTAACGCCAATACTCAAAGCGATAGTTACAACTGCGGGCAGGGCCGTCGGCACTGCCGCCACCGCCAGACTGATAGCGATGAAAGCAAAAGTGATCAGTGAATCTCGACTGATCGTCTGTAAAAGCAGATACTCTTTGCCGCAAGAGAGCATCATAACCAGAACACAGATTACAATTATTACCAAGCCCAGGCGTCGGCCAAAACTATCGAGCCGGCGTTGCAACGGTGTCAACTCCTCAGTTGCACTCTCAACCAGCTCCGCAATCGCCCCGATCTCAGTCTTCATGCCGGTAGTCACAACTACAGCCTGACCCCGACCACTGACCACTGAGGTTGAAGAAAAGAGCATATTTTTCTGGTCGGCAATCTGCAACGAGCCTTTAAGAGTGGCACTCTCCTTGTCGACCGGCAGGCTCTCGCCGGTTAATGCCGCTTCTTCGACTAAAAGACGATTGGCAACAATAATCCGGGCATCAGCCGGAATTTTGTCGCCGGCAACCACCGAGATAATATCACCCGGCACTAATGATCCCGATTTAACACTTTGCCAGACACCGTCACGCCGCGCTGTCGCCATAACCTCGGTCATCTCTTTTAAAGCTGCCAGCGACCGGGCCGCACCATATTCCTGAAAAAATCCAATCAGGGCATTAAGTAAAACAATAACAATAATAATCAGGGAATCAACATATTCGCCGATAGCCAGAGCGAAAACTACGGCAAACAAGAGGATGTAGATAATAAAGCTCTTAAACTGCTCAATAAACAGCCACAAAGGACTCGGCGGCGGCGCCTCCTGCAAATGATTTGAACCATAACGCCGGCGACGCTCCAAAATCTCAGGCTGCGTCAATCCGTCTTGATCACAGGCAAACTCTGCGAAAATCTCTTCTTTTGACTTATTGGAGAAAGATATCATTGTTTAGTAACCGCCTCAATATCAAAGATATCTTAATTTCAGAAAGAAATCAA
>JAOZQE010000174.1 GCA_029932385.1 bacterium
TATCCGTTCCATCCCAACCATGATTATCTTTGTCGGTGGCATTGAAAAAGCTCGCCAGTCTGGAGCAATGGACAGTACCGCTATCATCAGTTGGGTACGCAGCCAGCTAACTTAGATATCGAAGACAAGTTTGACATTCTCCGGCGGAGGATTATACTAATGGGTATCTTGTCGGCACTTATATCGGTCAGCCCTGTCTGGTTACCGACTCTCGCCACCATTTACAGTTCGGGAAAGAGCGTTGAGTATGGAGTATAGAGATTACTACAAAATTCTTGGGATAAAACGAGATGCACCACAGGATGAGATCAAACGAGCCTACCGAAAACTGGCCCGCAAATTTCACCCTGACGTCAGCAAAGAACCTGATGCCGAAAAAAAATTCAAGGAGCTAGGTGAAGCCTATGAGGTCTTAAGTGATCCTGAAAAACGGGCGGCCTACGACAAATTTGGCAGTAACTGGCAATCGGGACAGGACTTTCAGCCGCCGCCAGACTGGGATGCCGGATTTGAGTTTTCCGGGGCCGGATCCGGCGGTGCACAACAGGCTGATTTCAGCGATTTTTTCTCGCAACTCTTTGGCTCCGGACAGTTTCGACAGAGCCGTAGCGGGACATTTTCAAGCAAAGGCGAAGATCAACATGCCCGCATTCTCATCACTCTGGCAGAGGCCTGGCATGGCGCCAAAAAAACATTTACCCTGACCAAGCCGGAAATTAATGATCAGGGACAATTGATTAACCGGCAGCACTCGATCTCGGTTACGATTCCTAAAGGGGTGACTGAAGGCCAGAAAATAAGACTTCAGGGCCAGGGTATGCCGGGCCTCAAAGGCGCGGTTCACGGAGATCTTTATCTGGAAATATCGCTTGAGAAAAGTCCCCTTTTCAGAACTGACAAACGTAATATTCACTTAACCTTGCCAATTACCCCTTGGGAGGCCGCCCTGGGCGCGACAGTTGAGTGTCCCACTTTGAGCGGAGCCGTTAAATTAAATATTCCTGAAAACTCTCAAAGTGGCAAGAAGTTGCGTTTAAAAGGTCGCGGTCTCTGCAGCACCAGCCATAGCGGTGATCAGATTGTCACGCTGCAAATAGTTATCCCGGAAGCGAAAACGGATAAAGAAAAAGAGGTCTATCGGAATATGGCTGAAACCATGCCGCTAGATCCCCGCAAGTCTCTGAAAGGATACTAAAAATGAAAAATCAAATGACTATTTACACTTCCATCCTGCTGGATGAAAACACCAATTACTCACTCCAGGAATTAAGTGATCTCTGTAACCAGAGTACGAAACTGATCCGGGAAATGATTGATGAAGGCATGATTGCGCCGACAGGCTCCTCTCCCGGCCAATGGCGTTTCGGCTTGCGAGAAATTCATCGGGTACAGACCGCCCAGCGTTTGATTCGTGACCTTAAAGTCAACCTGGCCGGTGCGGCTCTGGCCCTGGATTTACTGGAAGAGTTGGAAGAGTTACGACGACAAGTTTCAGGGAAATGGTAATTTAAAAAATATTATATCTTCTATTGCAGGGCCAATTTTTCTTATTGAAAACAGGTGAATATGCTGGCTAATTTTCATTTATCTTCTATCTCCGGCCTCGGACTCCTGCTTTTTTGCGGCTATTTCTGCGGTCAGCTGGCCCGCTATTTGAAACTGCCGGCTCTGATTGGCTATCTGGCGGCCGGGGTCTTGTTGGGGCCGTCAATTCTGGATGTATTGAGTGAGACCCAACTCCACCAGCTTGAATTCATAACTTCTATTTCACTGGGCTGCATCGCCTTTATCATTGGCTCGGAACTTCAGCTCGCATCACTAAAAAAAATGGGCCTCGGAATTATCATTATTATCTTGTCTGAATCCTTTATGGCCTTTGTTGTGGTTACCGGAAGTATTTTTCTTATAACCCATAATCTACCCTTGTCACTCCTTCTCGGGGCCATGGCCCCGGCCAGCGCTCCGGCCGGAACCGTGGCGGTGATCCAGGAATACAAAGCCCAGGGAACACTCACCAAAACTCTCTATGCCGTTGTCGGCTTCGATGATGGTCTTGCCGTTATTATCTTTGGTTTCGTCTTGGCCGCAGCCAAAGTATTCCTGGTTGCCTCTTTAGATTCGGCTTCGTCCGCTATTCTATTCAAGTTTTGGCAGCCATTACAAGAAATCGGTTTTAGTATTGCATTGGGCGCTTTGATTGGCGGAGCTTTTTCTCTGGTTCTTCGCAAAACCACTCAGGCCACTGACCGGATGATCATGATTTTCTGGGCCATCTTAACCAGTGTAGGATTAGCTGACCGCTGGCATCTCTCCCCTATCATGGTTTGCATGATGGTGGGTTTTATCTTTGTTAATGTAAGTGAAACGTACCTAACCAGGGACACAAGAGCACCACTTCAACAAGCGATGGGGCTAATTTTTATCCTCTTTTTTGGCCTGGCAGGATCACATCTTGATTTGGCTCTCCTGCCGAAGTTGGGAATAATAGGCTTGGTTTATATTATTGCCAGGGTATGTGGCAAATTTATTGGTGTTGGGTTTGGAACCCATTGCTGTAAAATGGAAGAAAAAATTCGCCACTATCTCGGTTTCGGTATCCTCTCTCAGGCTGGTGTTGCTATTGGTTTGGCTTTACTGGTTAAGCAGGAGCTCAGCCAGATTCCAGGTGCGGAGATGATTGGGGAACAGATTCTTTCCACAATTACTGCTACCTCGATTATCTTTGAGATTATCGGACCGTTGGGGGCAAAATATGCCCTGAAAAAGGCCGGTGAAATTACTGAGGAATAATCACAATGAAAAATCAACAAAAAAATCTCTCCGCCACGGTTGCGGAACTTATTGAAATTGTGGGTCACCGTCAACTGGCCCAAGTTTCCCCCAAAGCCGAAATAAAAGAGATCATTGCCGCCTTTGCCAAGTCTGAACATACCCGCCAAGTTTATGTCGTAAATAATGAGAAGCAGCTGTCCGGTGTAATTTCTCTGGGCAACCTGTCCAGACATCTTCTCTTTCACCATAGCGACATGGCCGTCGATAACCTGCACCTTATAAGCATGGCGACCTCAGAAACGGCGACGGATTTTATCGATCGACCAGTCATCACCGCCCACCTTTCTGAAACCATTGAGCTTGTCCTTGAACGTATGCTTTCGGCAAATATTAAAGAGATACCCGTCCTGAATGACCAGGAGCGCTTTATCGGCGATCTTACCCTAGTTGATATCTTGCATCTCTGTTCTGAGGAGTTCCTAAACCATGAAAGTTACTGAGCCGGAAAAATTTCAGGGCCGGGTTATTGCTGTGA
>JAOZQE010000059.1:0-1100 GCA_029932385.1 bacterium
CCCGAACGAAGAATGGCAATTGCAAGCCAGGTACCCAGCCCACCCGCCATAATATAGCCGATAATCCCTAAGAGAGGGTAACCAAATACCTTGAAACCGTTGTCGGCCGACATTATCAATGATGAGGCTATGATGATGGCGGAAATCACCATCGTAAAAGATATCCGGTTGGCAATCCGGTCAAGATTGCGGCTGAACATCTCCAACCCTAAATGCTCAAATTCAAGCTTAAAGTGCCCCCGACTCAGTTTCTTCAGGATATCCCGGGTGGTTCCGGGAATGATCTCAACCAGTGAAGCAAACTCTTTCAACTGGGCTGCAACCTGCTTCTGCATATATTCGGAAGAGAAACGTTCCCGAGCCAATTTCTCCACCAGTGGAGCTGAGTGACTAAAGAAATCGAAGGTCGGGTCAAGTTTGCGGGCCGTCGCTTCGACCGAAATCAACACCCTTAAAAGAAGCATGAAATCCGGCAGAAAACGGATATTATGATAGTTTATGACCCGGATAAAATCACGACTCAGACTCTTTAAGTGAATATCCTGCAAAGAGACCTCAACATAACGATCCATAAGATCGAAAAGATCTCCTCGCAACTCCCGCATGTCCACCCTCTCTTCGTCAACCACCCCGATCTTGAAAAGAACCCGTATCAGAGCCTGAACATCCCTTTTCAAAACTGCCAGAATAAGTTCCAGAAGCGCTGCGGCCAACTCATCATCGAGGCGGCCAACGAGGCCGAAATCGATGGGTGCTATCACATTATTCGGCAGCACAAAGAGATTACCGGGGTGCGGATCACCATGAAAAAGACCGAATTCAAGGATCTGACGCAAAATAAAATCAGCTCCCCGGGCAGCCAGAACCGCCGTATCAAATTCGGCTCCGGGTCGGCTCTCAAGTTCGTCTATCTTAACTCCGTCAATCCATTCAAGGGTTAGAACCCGACGGCTGCTCCGCTGCCAGAAAACTTCCGGGATATGGACGGTTCTATCCTGAGCGAAGTTTTTTACAAAACGATCGATATTGCGGCCTTCAACATGAAAATCGAGTTCGAGACGGATATTTTTGGCAAATTCCCGTACCAGCAGAGTGGGCTG
>JAOZQE010000059.1:1200-10939 GCA_029932385.1 bacterium
TTTTCAATGTAGCCGATCATCCCGCGCATGCTGTTGCCGAGAAAATAGCGTTCGCGGGCGTAGGTTTCCGGGTCCAGCTCTTTAATCCGGCTGTAGTTGTGATCATGCTCAAGCAGCCACTGGAAAAGTCTCTCTTCAGACTCCTCATCCCCGGCCATGGCGACCTCTTCCACCCCTCTGACCCAGAGTTTAAGCTGATCCCGGCCGATCGTAAGATAATCCAAAGCCGGTTCCACCAGACCATAATGGGCGATCACCATTTTTGCCGGTTTGAGCTTAAGCATCTCTTCAACCGAATTTAAGGCCACATCAAGTATGAACCTAGGCGGGGTTGCCGGACGCATATAGATGCCGCTTTTGACCGGACTTCTCACACCGACAACCTCACCGGCGAAAAGCAGATCATCGAAAAGAAAACAGAGATGATGCTGCGCATGTCCCGGAGTCAGAAACACGGAGATTCCGGTATCACCGACTGTTTCCGAGAAACTGATGTTTGCCGCCGGAACCGGGATAATTTCGCCGTAAACCTCAGCCATGTAACCCAAAACTTTGAGCGACCCCTGCCAGAGTTTGGCCGGTTCAACCATATGTTTGATGCCCTGCGGATGGCAGATCACCTGGGCCTCAGGATAACTCTTTAAGACCTCTCCGGTGCCGCCGGCATGATCAATATGGATATGCGTAAGCAGAATATAATCGAGCCTGGTCACACCTTTTATCTTTAGTTCTTTCAGAAGATGAGGAATCGTGGCCAGGGGCCCGGGATCGACCAGGAAAGTAAAGTCATCGCCCTGATAAAGCCAGGCACTGATAAATTTAGTAAACCCCTCAAGGCGGGGTTCATCAAGATCAATACAACTTAAATTTTCAATATTCATCAAAATAAAAACCAACTGTTTAAGATTAAAGTTTAGCTACCGATCCCGAAACCAACTCGTATCGCCCCGTATGGGCAGAGTTCCTGACAACAGTAGCAACGAATGCAGCGTTTATAATCAATCACTATTTTAGCGTCAACCAATTTCATAACCTGGGCCGGGCAGTGCTGCACACAAACTCGGCAGAGATGACAGCGGCTACGGGAAATCTTCGGTCTTTTCACAAAAATCCGGCGCCAGAGACGCTGGCCGGGAAAGGTTGCCGCAGCCGCACCCTGAGCCTGTTGAATCGGCAGATCAGGCGGTTTATCGGCGGCCGGGCCGCAGGCAAAAAAACCGGTTTCCGGCAGTAAACCCAGGCTCTCTGCCTCCAGACTCAAAGGGGTTGGTTCAGGAAAACCAAGCCACTTTTCAACCAGACAATCAAGTACCGGAGCCGCAGCCGAGAGGGCTAAAAGATTAAAATTTCGCGGGGTGCCACTGGTCGGCCCGTCACCCTCCATGCCGGTAATACCGTCGAGGAAATTCCAGACTGGAGCCACATGTTTATAGATATCAAATATAATCCGAGCGAAGAAATGACGATCATGTCCGGCCCGCAGATGCCAGGCCGCCTTTTTCAACCCCGGCACACAACCAAAAAGATTCTTCACCGCCAGGGTTGAACCCATCATCGAATGTGTCTTCAACTTCGGCAGGTTGACAATCTTATCAAATTCCAGAGCCGCTGCGGCCAGGGTTAATCTTTTAGCAACAAGATTTTCGGTATCGACCACAACCTTCTCGTCAATAAAAGGCACAACCGTTATCGCAAATTCACTTATAACCGGCTTAAGGCCACACTTTTCCAGAACCCCATCCAAAGAACCGAAACCGGGGCTGTCACCCAGAGATAGACGCGCTCCGCAATCACTTAAAACCATCGCTACCGCGCGGACTATCTCAGGATGAGTCGTAACCGCAAGTTGCGGATCTTTACCCATAATCAGGTTCGGCTTCAAAAGTACCTGATCACCGTTCTTTATGCTCTTGTCAAGACCCAGAGCTGTGAGCCCGGCCCTCAGAGAAGCAGCAATCTTTAAGGCATCGTAATTATCGCAGAAATCAAAATAAGCTATACCTGATCCGGGCACGATCTACGTCACCCCCGGCCGTACTATTTTAATAATTTTATCATTGCAAACGCCTCCGGCATTGGCACCGGTTACATTAATCATCTGTCTCCCCATAACCATCAGGGTTTTTAGACTGCCACCTCCAGGCATCAACACACATGGTGTGCAGATCACGTTCCGCTCTCCACCCCAAAGTCTTTAAGGCAAGCGCCGGATCCGCGTAACAAGTCGCGATATCTCCCGGCCGCCGGGGAACAATTTTGTATGGAATGGCAATGCCACAAGCCCGACTGAAAGCGGCAACCACTTCGAGAACACTGTAACCGGTACCGGTTCCCAGGTTACAACAGAGCAGACCCGGATTTTTTTCAATGGCCATCAGGGCCCGCAGGTGACCGGCTGCAAGATCGACGACATGGATGTAATCGCGAACCCCGGTGCCGTCCGGAGTCGGATAGTCATCGCCGAAAACCGCGAGCTCCGTCCGGCGGCCGACCGCAACCTGAGCCACGAAAGGCAGGAGGTTGTTCGGAATACCCCGGGGATCCTCACCGATAAGACCACTCTCATGCGCTCCAATAGGATTGAAATAACGCAGAAGTATAATATTCCAGCTCTCATCTGCGGCCTGAATATCCCTTAAAATATCCTCGATCATCAGTTTGGTGCGACCGTAAGGATTGGTGGGGCCCAGCCTGCAGCCTTCATCAATCGGCACTTTTTTAGGATCACCATAAACTGTAGCCGAGGAACTGAAAACCAGGTTTTTCACACCGTGGGCTGCCATCGACTGAAAAAGGTTGAGAGATCCTGCGACATTGTTCTCATAATAGGCGAGCGGCTTTTCCACCGACTCACCGACCGCCTTGAGCCCGGCAAAATGGATTACTGCAGAAAAATTACCCTTGGCAAACAGGGCATCCAGAGCCTTGCTGTCGCATAAATCAATTTCATGAAATTCAACTTCTTTTTGACAGATTGTCGCAATCCGCTGGAGTACCTCAGGTGAGCTGTTACTCAAATCATCAACAATAGTAACTTCGAAGCCCGCCTGCAAAAGCTCGACAACAGTATGGCTGCCAATATAACCGGCGCCGCCGGTAACCAGAATCCGCATTTATATCTCCTGCAAATGAATTTTAGGTGTATTGAAAAGAGCGTATTGACAAAAACTTACTTAATGACTATTATTTAGATAATCTATTAACTATGGGGTGGTGATAGTCCTACCCTATGAACTTTACCATTAATTTCAACCAAAAACAACCTTGACAGATTCTGAAGGAGAGCTAATATGCTTGAAGTAACCCCTGCCGCAGCAGAACAGATTGCCGGCTACTTTACCAACCGTGACCCCGAACCGATCAGAATTTTCCTTAATGAAGGCGGCTGAGGCGGCCCTTCCCTTTCCATGGTCATGGATCAGGAACGTCCCAGCGATGAGAGCTATAAAATTGGTGATTTCACATTTCTCGTAGATCGCGATTTTATGGAAAAAGTAAAACCTATCAAAGTCGATTTCAAGAATGTCGGTTTCAGCATTGATGCCAACATTGATTTGAGTCAGGCCGGCGAGGGTGGCTGTACCGGTTGTGGCAGCACCAGCTCCTGTTGTTCATAAACCAGAGAATAACTGTAAGAAACTAAAAAGGGAGGCTTGCCAAAAGCCTCCCTTTTCTATTTTAAAACTAACTCAACTTTCTCAACCGCAGCACTTCTTGTACTTCTTGCCGCTGCCGCAAGGACAGGGTTCGTTACGCCCGACTTTCGGCTGATTGCGAATAACCTGCTTCGGCACAACCCCCTGACCGTCATAAAAAAACCATTCCCCTTCATGCCGCTTAAAACGGGCCATTTCATGATGAGTCTTCAATTTATCCTTCTGCCGGAAATGAGCGACAAACTCGATATCGCCGGTTTCATCATCGGCCCCGCCGTCAACAACCTCGATAACCTCAAGCCGTTCCCAATCCGATTTTTCAGCCCAGCTTTTCGCGGTCACCGCCTCGTACCGGGCAATCTGGTCGGGATGAGTAGTATCTTTAACATAGTCCATCTCAAGTTTGACGTGGGCACTGTAACGGGCCCGCAGCAACTCTTCCGCGGTTTCGGCCTTACGGCTGCCGGCAATAAGCGGTTCACAACATTCCTGATAACTCTTTCCTGAACTGCAAGGGCACTCATTCATCTATCAACTTTCCTTAAAATTTAAGATTACAATAATCCGGCGGCCGAAAAGGCAACCCATCTTTTGAAGTATAAGAAATATTATTAAGCGAAAACCGATATATGTCAAGGTTTAATAATTTTTTCAATTATTTTTATGATTGAATATTTTTTCACCGCTGTCCGGCAAGATAATTACAACTCGGAACATAAGGATATTTTTCTGCCACTGCTTACACAAAATTTTATCCGAAAGTAAAAATGAAATATGTCCTTAATCAGAACTTGCCTTATCTACCAAAATTAGTTATGGTATCCCTTTAATAATAGCTCTGTTTGCCGATGGCAGTCTCACTAAATACTGCTTCAGGATCAACATCAGACTCACTTAGAATTTTTAGTCGATTACTGCGTTAGGTGAATAATATGAATGACCTTAATAACTTCTTTGCCAATTTCATGAATAACCTTAATAAATCTTTTACCAATATGGAATTTGACTGGCAGATGGTTGTCGCCCTTATCGTGGCCGCGTTGTTTCTCTATATCGCTTTCCGCATTGGCGCCATTATTCTGAAAATAGTCATCGGCATCGCTTTCATTGCACTGGTAATCTTTGCGATCAGTAAACTTTTACCCTACATCGGTTTCTGACAGAAATAATCTGCGACCCAAATAATTTCAATAATCAGAGTAACGGTAAATTAAGTTAATATGCTGATCCATGTAAGCGGGAGATAAAAATGGTAAAACTCGGAGTAAATGTTGATCATGTTGCCACCGTCCGCGAGGCTCGGGGTATCAGTGAACCGGATCCGGTTACAGCGGCCCTGCTGGCCGAACTGGGCGGGGCGGACGGCATCACCGTCCACCTGCGGGAAGATCGCCGTCACATTCAGGAACGTGATGTCAGAGCTATCAAAGAGACCATCAAGACCCGGCTTAATCTTGAGCTGGCTTTAGCTCCTGAAATTCTAACTTTTGCCCTCAAGGTAAAACCTCACGCTGCCACTTTTGTTCCGGAAAAACGCGAGGAGTTAACCACCGAAGGCGGGCTTGATGTAATATCTCACCGAAAAAAACTTGAGCCGGTGATTAAAGAATTCCAGGACAACGGCATCGTTGTCAGTCTTTTTATCGACCCCGATCCCGACCAAATTGCCATGGCCGCTGAAATTGGAGCCGAATATATCGAGATTCATACCGGGCGCTATTGCGATGCTACAACTCCGGCAGAGACAAACCATGAATTCGCCTTGATTGATCAAGCCTGCATCACGGCAACCAATTTCGGCTTAAAGGTCAATGCCGGCCACGGCCTGAACTATCGCAATGTCAGGGAAATCGCCAGCCTTCCCGATATCAAAGAACTTAATATCGGCCACTCGATTATCGGCCACTCAATTTTTGTCGGGATTGAACGGGCCGTACGGGAAATGAAAGCGCTGCTGCCATGAGCATTATCGGCATCGGTAGTGATATCGTCAAAATCGAGCGCATCGAAAGGCTGACTGAACGTTACGATAAACGTTTTCTGGAACGAGTATTTACTGCCGCCGAAACCGATTACGCCTTCACCAAAGCCCGGCCCGGACTTCACTTAGCGGCCCGTTTCGCCGCCAAAGAAGCTCTGGTCAAAGCTTTAGGCAGCGGTCTCCGCCAAGGCCTGAACTGGCCTGAGATCGAAGTTACCAACGATCCCCTCGGCAAGCCTCAATTCAACTTCCATAATAACGCCCGGAAGATATTAAGCAAACTCAACAACCCAACCGCCTGGCTGACGTTAACCCACGAACAGGAGTTCGCTTTGGCCTTTGTTGTCCTGGAAAATTAATTACGGCAGACCACAGCCTGATAAGTTAGTAATTTACACAGTAGCCATCTCATTGAATCACCCTCAACCCCGCACAAAGGAGAATCCCCTGCCATGACTCTGCCCGGCAATCTGATGACAACCGCAATGGCGGTTATGCCGCATACTGATGTTGATGAAGCCTTAAACCTGGCGCTCTCTTTAGACATCCCTTTCTGGCCGCAGCTGCCCCACTACAACTACTATGAGGACATGTATGTTCAGGCGGCAGAACACTTCCCCGGAATCATTCTGGATCTTGAAGAACGGACCCTGCGTTTCTCCACCGAGAAATTCATCGCTGAATTCGAAGAGACTTTGAGCCACTATGATGAGCCGGAATATTTTGATGTCAGCAAACAGTATTCGGTTGTTTATCAACGTTTTTTAGAACTTGACTTAAAAGACCGACCAGCGATTCGCGGCCAGCTGGAAGGCCCGGTAAGCTTTGGTTTTTTTGTCAAAAATGAGGATGACCGGCCGATTCTATTTGATGATACCGTTCGTCCTTTTCTCTATGAGTTTATGGCTAAACGGGTCAATATCCAGTTAAAGCGGCTAAAAGAGAGAAATGCCAACGCCTTCATGTTTATTGATGAACCCGGCCTGCAATTCATTTTCAACGCCATGTCGGGCTACAACGATGTCTTGGCAAAAGAGGATATGACAAATTTTTTCAGCATGATAGAGCGCCCTCGGGGCATTCATCTCTGCGGCAACCCGGACTGGGATTTTCTCTTCGGTTTTGATATGGATATTGTTTCAATCGATCTCTATACCAACGCCATGGTACTGCCCCTTTATAAAAAATCGATCATCAATTTCATTGAACGCGGGGGCACGATAGTCTGGGGGGTCGTTCCGACCAATGTCGAACCTTTCATGAAAGAGAATCATGAAACCCTGATTAAACTATTGGAGACAACCTGGGAAGGGCTCTACGCCGAGGGTCTTGATCGTGATCTGCTGCTTTCACGAAGCCTTTTGTCCCCGGCAACCTGCTGTCTGATTAATCCGGATAAGCAGAAAACCGTTAATCAGGCCTTTACCAGCCTGATCAACCTCTCTCAATCACTGCGCGAAAAATACCGGTTGTAAAAAACTCAACTTTTCAAATTTAAAAAACCGACCATGAATATCAGCAGCATTATCGATTTGATCATAAGTACCAGCAGGAGCCCGGTTCTAATCCGGCTGGTTAACCGTTTTGCGGTCAATAAAAACCGCATTCAACGGAAGCGTCTCATTAATGCAGTAACCAAGCATCTGCTGGCTGACTATGGCCGGGAAGGCATGTTCGGCGATCTCTCGGTTTTTGAAGCTAAAAATTTACAACTGATGCACGACAATCTTCTTTTACGCAAACTCAAAAGCCGAGCTGAAGGCAGTATTGGCGGACACCATAAAAGACTTATAAATTCCATTAACAACATTCAACAACGTACTGAAAAACTTAAACAACTTGATGGTCCTGATGTTATACGTTTCCTCTCATCTCTCTATCTGGAAGATATAGCTCCCGACTTCGACCCGGTGTTCCTGATCCTTTTCCGCTCTCTGGCAAAACGGCTCTTCAATAATTTCGTCGGCTCAATCCGGGCGGTTGAAACTGAAACCGGAACCATAAATGAACTTGCCAACCTAATCGGTAAAGAGCCGGTCTTTTTTATTGCCAACCATATTTCCAATGCTGACCATTTGCCGATTCTTTTCGCCCTGAACCAGGCCGCCATTATCTCACCGGTAGTTATCGGCGGCAGCAATCTTTATCACGGCATCTCGAAGAAGATCCTTCCCAAAATTAACGTCTGCCAAATTAAACGGGATGATATGATCGAAAAAAAGATCAAGTGGCTTGGCAATCCTGTCTATATTGAAACCTTCAAACAACATAATCAGTATATGTGGCTCCACAACGAGCCCTACCTCTTCTACCCCGAGGGCGGGCGCTCCCGCAACGGCAAAATCATGACTCCTAAAGTTGGGATCATCAAAAATATCTTTGAATTTGTCAAAAATGAAAACCGGCGAGTTCACTTTATCCCGCTTTCAATCTCCTACACTTCGGTACCTGAAGATCTGGCCATCGAGGAGAGTCGCAAAGGGGTTAATATCAGCTACAGCGATCTGATCCAGGAGCTGGTAAACCTCAACCGTGAATACAGCCACATTAAAGATACGGACATCTACGTCAATCTAGGGCTGCCCGTAACTGTCGCTCCGGACAATATCCCCGACCTTGAGGAATTCAGCTATGAGTTGATGAATCAGGTTCGTGACGGCATCCACCCGACCTCGACCTATGAGGTGGCACAAATGATTCTTTTTTACAGCGATTCCCTTGACACCAGTGACGCGGATTGTTTTTCAGTCAATGATCTCAAGAATGCAAATCCTGATTACAACACAGAAAGACTATCCAGCGCCATCGAGATTTTCACTGCTAAAAAATTTATCGCTCCGGCAAAAGAGCCTGATGTGCAGAACCTCTTTAACATCATAAATCCGGATATGCTGAGACAATATGCCAATCGTACTGAATGTGAATTTTAATATTACGCCTAAAGACAATGAAAAAAAGAGAACCTAAGGTTTATGAATACCCGCTGGCAGGGGGCTGGGTGATTATCGCCGGCCACAGCGACCATGATAATGACCGGCTCAGCCTGAAAACCGCAAAACCGTATGAGTGGTGGTTCCATGTGCGCGGTATGCCCGGCAGCCACGTAATTTTACAGGCACCGGACGGGATCAAAGAGAGTCCCGACAAGGAGATGTTGAAACAGGCGGCCGCGGTAGCAGCCTGGCACAGTAAGGCCAGAAACGGTGGAATAGTGCCGGTAACCGCGACCCTGGCCAAGTTTGTCAGTAAACCGCGCGGAGCAAAACCGGGAACGGTCGCCATTCGTAAAGAAACTGTGTTTAAAATACACCCCGGACTACCGTCCGGCAGCCCAGAATAGTAAGACCTGCACCCCGCCGATCAAAGCTCCAACCAAAGCTCCGAAGATATTGATGTATATGAAATGGTCTCGCATCACACTCAAAAGAAGCTCCTCCACCTTGATTACCGGCAGTTGATTAACCCGCTCTTCAACCACTCCCTTGATCTCAAACCGACCACTTAAACGCGGCAGCTCTTCGACTAACTGCCGCCGGGCAAACTGACATAACAGATCAACCAGCGGTTCATGCAGTGAAATTGGAAGAAAACGTGACAGGTGGCCGAGCTGATAATTCTGCAGCGATTGATTAAAACGAATAGCCACAACTACCGCCAGACGACGTTTCACCTGTTTTGATTTAAGAACCCGCAGAATATGCTTGGAAATATTCTCACTCATCCGACCTTCAACATCTGTCACGCCGACACCGGCCAGGATTTCAGCCAAAGGTTGATGCATGAACGGGCCGCAGAATTCCTCCAGCATTCGGGCCAGACGTAAACTCCACTCTTTTGATGTAAGCTGATCCAGCAACTGACCCTTGAGCAATTCCATTCCCTGGCTGATCCGAACGAATGAAAAACGATCGGAGAGCACCGCCGGCGACAGAGCCAGAAAAGCCGCCATTCTTTCCGACAAAAGGTCGAAAACCTTCTCCTGCCAAGCCGGCTGTTGCAGAGATGCGGCCAGATCCTGAGCTACATCATCAACCAGTTTGTCAATTTTTTCCTTTATTTCATCATCTGACAAGGCAAAGCTTGTCAACAGGCGCTGCCAGAA